>DJSH01000056.1:3056-46570 GCA_002440225.1 Candidatus Segatella violae | reverse complement strand
TTGCAGACACTGCGCTCCAACGGCAAGCTGCCCTTCGCCAAGATGGGCGGAAGATGCTACTACAAGGAGAGCGACCTGCAACGACTCTTGGAGGATTCCTACAGAGACAGCCGCATCAAGCCGATGCCTGCCTCTACAACAAAGGAAACTGATAAGGAAGGCGACGAGAAAGGAGGTACAACATGCCCATGACCATCGACCAGCTCCACGAGCATCGGATACAATACTACCGACATCCCATCTCCAATGTGGTGAGTCGCAACCGCGTAGGCATCTATCACCTCTGGACGTACATCACCAACCCTCTCCTCTTCAAACATGCCACGGATACGCTCCGTGGCATCGAAGACGAGAAAGAGAGAAAGGCTTTCAAGGCGAAGGAGTTCGACTACATCCTGGCTAGCGGCACGTTCAGCAGCCGAAACGACAAGGGGCTCATCCTGCACTCGGGCTTGATCTGCACCGACATCGACCACATCGGCCACGACCACGTGGAGGAACTCAAACAACAGTTCATACACGACGAGGTGATGAAGCAGAACTTCGAGCTGGAACTAGCCTTCCGCAGTCCGTCGGGCGATGGGTTGAAACTCATCAACCAGATAGACCTGCAAGAGGCCGACCATGCCACTTGGTTCCTTGCCCTGCAAAACTACATTCGATGGAACTACGGGGTAGACGTAGACCCTGCTTGCAAGAACGTGAGCCGAGCCTGCTTCCTGCCATACGACAGGAATTGCTACGTGAATCCACTCATTTGTCCTTTTTAAATGGCATTCTAATGGCATTTAAATGAAATTTAAAAAAGAAATAAAAAAATAGGAGATTTATTTTATGACAGCAAATAAAACTTTCAGCCCTCAACAATGGGCCAACATCAATACAGCGGAGCAAATCCGCACAGTAGCCAACCGCATCGTGGAGATGGGAATCGACATCACCGCAGGCTATAACCGTTGGCGCAACATCGCTTTCGGCATCTCGCTAGAAATGGGCGAGGAAGGAAGAAGCATCTTCCACGACATCAGCCGTTTCAATGCCGAATACGACCATAAGAAATGCGACAAGCTCTATGACGACTGCATCAAGCGTCTTCATACCTCAGGCAACCATTCCGGCGTCACAGCAGCATCTTTCTTTGGCTACGCCAAGGAAGCAGGGGTGGATGTAAGCATAGCCCATGCCCATTGTGACATCACACCAGCCTATAATCCTGCAAACTCCGCAAGCATTGCAAACCTTGCAAAACCTGCAAACTCTGCAAACCTTGCAAAACCTGCAAAAGAGACAAACCCTGCAAAAACGACATCCACCACAAACGACACGCCTGAGCATGAGGTGCCAGAAAACAACTCTCTCCCTACTTTCTGCGACAAGTTGGGCTCCAACTTGCCCCCTATCCTCAGAGATGTCAAAGCTCTCGGCAAGACACCTACCGAGCAAGACATGCTCTTGCTCGCCTCCATCACCATCCTGAGCGGAGCTTTCCCAGAAGTATTCGCCATATACGATGACATGCGAGTGTATGCCAACCTCTTCACCTTCCTCGTGGCAAATGCCGCCAGCGGAAAGGGGCGCACCGCCGCCTGCCTCAAACTGGTAAGCCGCATAGAGCAAGAAATTCGCAACGCCAACAAGCAGGAAGTGGAGGACTACCAGCAGCAGTTGGCTGAAATCCGCGCCATGGGCAACAAGAAATCAGCAGCCATGCCTATGCCCAAGGAGCCTCCCTATCGCTCCATGCTGATACCAGCCAACTGCTCATCCACCGCCATATACCAAGCCCTGCACGACAACCACGACCAGGGCATCACCTTCGAGACCGAGGCCGACTCACTTGCCAACACGCTGAAGAGCGACTACGGCAACTTCTCAGACGGACTGCGCAAGGGATTCCACCACGAGGACATCACCTATCGTCGCCGCAAGGAGAACGAGCATGTGGAGATTCACAACCCTAAGTGGACGGTCTATCTCACGGGCACGCCAGGACAGGTGAGCAATCTCATCCCATCGCCCGAGAACGGCCTCTTCTCTCGATTCCTCTTCATGAAAGTGGATATTCCTGCGAAATGGCACAATGTATTCTGCAAGTCGACGCACACTATCGACGAAGAGATGGAGGCTATCGGAGAACGTGTTTTCGCCATCCACAACCAACTCGCCAACCGATTTGCCACCAAGTCGCAGACAAGCGACAACAATGGAACATCATGCCAGAGGGGCATCAAATTTGAGTTGACCGAAGCACAACACAATCGATTCAACGCCTTCTTCGACAATCTCGTGGAGGAATACAAGAATATGCTAGGCAGAGACTTTGTTGCCAGCATCTATCGTCTCGGATTGAGCACTTTCCGCATCGCCATGGTGCTGAGCATCATCAGGCTGGAAGAATCGCCACTCAGCGACACCAAGCCAAAAGGTTCTCCTGTCTGCGACACCATCGTCTGCCAAGATGAGGACCTAGAGAGTGCATTCATCATCGCCGACACGCTGATGCAGCACGCCGCCAGAATCTTCGCCACGCTGATGGCTAACAAGGAAGGAGAAGACACGATGGGCATCAGGCTGAATCCTAAGAGCGAAAGACTCTTCACGAATCTTCCCGACAAGTTCAACCGCCAAACGGTGCTTGCCGTGGCAAAAAAATTGAACATCGCACAACGCACCGCCGAGAAGTATGTAGGCGAATACGTCAACAAACATGCCCTCTGCAAACGAACAGGGAATGGCGAATATGAGAAGGTAAAACCTGTGGAAAACAAGGCAGAAACAGCCACCCCGGCAAATGCAACTACGCAACAAAACGCAAACTAACGCAGGCTTCTACCGATGCTTGTATAGGGCAAGAAAAAGTAGTATCTTTGCAATGTGGTTAGGAAACGAGGGCTACGGACAAGGATTCAGTCCTACGACAACAAGACCTTCTCCGTACCCTCTCCGTACCAACTCCGTACCAAGTTTATACAAACTCCGAATGGCGCCGTTTTGAGGGTAAGACTAGGAAGGGAGAAGGGAGCCACAACGTGTATTTTATAAGTATAACATTTAAATTTTAAAGAAAGGAAAAAGATTATGGGAAAGATTAGACAAGGTATTCTTGGCGGATTCAATGGAACCGTAGGAACAGTAGTAGGTGGTAGCTGGAAGGGCTTGGCATACATGCGTGGAAAGCCCCAGAGCATCAAGAACCCTCGCACAGAAAAACAGATGGCTCAGCGCATCAAGTTTGGGATGGCACAAAAGTTTGTCAAGGTGATGACGGCTTACCTCCAGGCTGGTTTCCGCAACTACACCCAGCACCAGACTGCCACCAACGCAGCCATGAGCCACACCGTGCGCAACTGCATGGCAGGCAAGTATCCAGCCTTCGGCATCGACCCTAGCAAGGTTCTTGTGAGCAGCGGCTCCTTGATGCCCGGCCGTTTCTGCACCGTGAAGGTAGAAGACAACGTAGCTACCTTCTCTTGGGAGGACAACTCTGACGAGAGCCATGCAGCCGTCGACGATTTCGCCATGCCGCTCATCTACAACTTCACCAAGGGTGAGGCTGTCTTCACCACAGAGGATGCTAGCCGAGTGGACTGCAAGGCAACCCTCAAATTGCCAGCCGACTGGTCGGACGACCTACTCTCCTGCTACATCGCCTTTGCCTCCGTTCAGAACAACAGCGTGAGCAATTCGGTATACGTGGGCGACGTGAAGAGCGACGGCAGTGTAGAGCAAGGTGCCAACGGCATTCTCTACAACGATGGGGTCATCGACAAGGGCAACACCGGTGGCGGTGGTTCCACCCCAACGACTCCTGGAGGTGGAAGTTCATCAGGCGGTGGAAATCCATCAGGCGATGGAACCATCGAATAGACTTGCTGGATGAGTGCGCCCTGTAAGGAGTTCCTTACAAGGCGCACTTTATTACATTCTTCTAACTATTCGTTCAAAACCACAGGTCCCAACAATCCTGAAGGAATCAAACGACTCTTGACGTTGACTACTCGGCTCGGAGTCCACGTCACTCGTTTTTTGGGCAAATCGTCTGTTATTTTTGAACAATTATGCAGATTTACGAACAATAAGAACTACCTAATTGAGATATTTTATTTAACTTTGCACCACAATTCACAAATAACTTAAAAGCCATCATAATGATGAACAAAAAACAAAGAAAACAAATCATGGGATTTTCACTCGCCTTGGCGGTGTTCTCGTCAGCCAACTGTCTAGCACAGTTGCTCCCTACCCCTGCCCAGGAAGCCAAGCCTGGAGTGAGATGGTGGTGGATGGGCTCTGCCGTGGACAAGGAAAACTTGAAATGGAGCCTCGACGAATATGCCAGGGCAGGAATCGGTGCCGTGGAAATCACACCGCTCTATGGTGTGCAAGGCAATGAAAAGAACGACATCCCTTACCTCTCTCCGAAATGGATGGATATGCTCCAGTTTGTAGAAAAAGAGAACAAGCAAGTGGGCATCGAGACCGATATGGCGACAGGCACAGGATGGCCTTTCGGCGGTCCTTGGGTGCCTATCAACGAGGCAGCCTGCAAAGCAGTGTTCGTAGATACCATCGTGGGGGCAGAAAAGAAACTGATGGACATCAATTTCAATGTACCCAAGAAAGAGCGTGGCTACGCCAAACTAAAGGTCATCAAATCTTATCCTGTCAAGGGAAATCCAGATATGAAACGTGTCATCGCCCTCTATGAGAGCCGCACCCGACAGAAGGTGAAACGTGCAGCTCCAGGTGGCGAAGGATACGTCATCGACCATTTCGACTCTACCGCTGTGGCTCATTACCTCGCACACATCGACAGTGCATTTACGGCTTCAGGCACGCCCTATCCTCACACCTTCTTCAATGATAGTTATGAGGTATACGGTGCCAATTGGACCCCAAACTTACGCTATCAGAAGACGACATACGCAAAGTGGGAACCAGTTCCAAGCGGACTGAACAGCTATGTAAAATTAATAGAAACCAAATAAGCAAAAATGAAATAAGCAAAAATGAAGAAAATAATCTTAACAGCCATTTGCGCATTCGTGGGCTTTACTTTTATATCTGCCCAGAATGCTGCTAAGGCAGAGAATGCCTTACGGCAGGAAATCCTAGAGGTAGCGCATCGCACCAACAACTACTTCATGACGAAGTACAGCGACCCTACCATCGACACTTACGTGAAGAAGAAGAAGCGCACGAGCAACCTCTGGACTCGTGCCGTATATTATGAGGGACTGATGGCTCTCTACGAGATTGACTCTCAGCAGCGTTACCTCGACTACACCGACCAGTGGGCAGACTACCACAAGTGGACGGCTCGCAACAGCGTGAACGATACCGATGCCGACAACCAGTGCTGCCAGCAAACCTATCTCGACCGCTATGTGCAGACGGGCGGCAAGAAGGACATCAGCAAGGTGAAGGAGAACCTCGACCATCAGATGAGCACCAAGCGAGTGTCTTACTGGACATGGATCGATGCCATCCAGATGGCGATGCCTGTCTATGCCAAGTATGCCAAGATCACTGGCGAGAAGAAGTATCTCGACTATGCGATGAACTCCTACAAGTGGAGCCGCGACACCTTAGCTGGGGGGCTCTTCAACAAGAAGGAAGGTTTCTGGTGGAGAGACAAGGACTATGTACCACCTTACAAGGAGAAAGATGGCAGCAACTGTTATTGGAGCCGTGGCAATGGTTGGGTGTATGCAGCGTTGGTACGTGTGATGCAGACCTTGCCTAAGACCGACAAGAACTATCAGTATCTCAAGAACGATTTCATCTTGATGAGCAAGGCTATCCTGAAGAGTCAGCGTGAGGATGGCTACTGGAACGTAAGCCTCGTTTGTCCTGCCAACTACGGCGGTCCAGAGATGACGGGCACAGGTCTCTTCCTCTACGGCATGGCTTGGGGCGTGCAACAAGGCATTCTGCCTAGAGCCACTTACCAGAAGGCAATGGACAAGGCTTGGAAGGCACTGGCTGCCTCTGTACACGAGGATGGCTTCATCGGCTACAACCAAGGCACCGGCAAAGATCCTGCCGCAGGTCAGCCCGTCACCTTCACCTCCGTTCCTGACTTTGAGGACTACGGCACAGGCTGCCTCTTGCTGGGAGCAGTAGAGTACTATAAGCTTTTAAAGTTAAAAAAATAAACACCAGTATAGGGCTATTTTTACCATACATATTGAAAAGTAAAAAACATGATAGCAAAGAAGAAATATATTTGGCTTATGGCTTGCTTGGTGGCACTCTCGCCACTAAGCGCCAACGCCGCCAAGAAACAAAACAAAGTGAAGAAAGCCAAGACTGAGCTTTGGCCTGACGGCACGAAGATGGACGCTTGGTTCAGCAACACCCAGAAAGTGAATGTCGATACCCTCGGCAAGAAGTATGTCATCACCGACTATGGTGTCAAGAGCGACAGTACCTTGATTCAGACCAAGGCTATCCAGGCTGTCATCGACCGTGCAGCGAAGGATGGCGGTGGCATCATCGTCGTCCCTGCGGGAACCTATCAGAGCGGTGCCCTCTTCTTCAAGCCGAAGACCCACCTCTATGTATCAGAAGGTGGCAAACTGAAAGGCAGCGACCGCATCGCCAACTTCCCTGTCTTGGAAACTCGCATCGAGGGAGAGACCTGCAAGTATTTCTCCGCCTTCATCAATGCCGACAAGTGCGACGGCTTTACCATCGCAGGTCCTGGCACCATCGACGGCAATGGTCATCACTACTGGGAGGAGTTTTGGATTCGCCGCACCTGGAACCGCCAGTGTACCAACAAGGATGCACAGCGTCCTCGCCTGGTATATATCAGCAACTCCAGCAACGTGACCTTACAGGATGTACATATCCAGAACAGTCCATTCTGGACGACCCACATCTATCACTGCGACCACGTGCGCTACCTCGATTGTTACATCTTTGCTCCAACCAAAGGTTTGCGAGCACCTAGCAGCGATGCCATCGACATAGATGCCTGTCACGACGTATTGGTAAATGGTTGCTACATGAACGTAAACGATGATGCCGTTGCCATCAAGGGTGGCAAGGGAACTTGGGCTGACCAAGCGCCAGAGAACGGACCGGTATATAATGTCCTCATCCAAAACTGCAACTATGGCAGAGTGCACGGTTGCTTAACCTTGGGCAGCGAGAGCGTGAACGACCGCAACATCATCCTTCGCAACATCAAGGTGGGCAACGCACAGCGTGTACTCTGGTTGAAGATGCGCCCAGACACTCCTCAGCATTATGAATATGTAACGGTGGACAACATCCAAGGTAATGTAGGCAGTTTCCTCGTGGTTCGTCCATGGACTCAGTTCTTCAACCTCGGCGACCGCAAGGACATGCCTTTGAGCCAGTGCAACAACATCACGATGAAGAATATCCAGATGAACTGCGACAACTTCTTCGATGTGGGCAAGAGCGATAAATATCGATTGGTTGACTTCACCTTCGAGAATATCAACTGCACCGACAAGAAAATGGCTTTCGACAAGGACTTGATAGAGAATACGATTGTGAAAAAAGTCAACATCACCGCTAGGGACAAGAGCAATGGGCTCAAGACCACTGGCGATGCTGACGGATTGAAATAATCATTTCAAGTTTCGGATGTTGTCAAGTTCGGCAATGTTTTTTATCAAGAATTAGAGAATTAGAGAATTTTCATTCTTGCTTAGTTGAATATAATGAGAATTACAAGAGAAGGCTCTGCCTTCAGCAACCTTGCTTTCCATCTTGCTTTTGAGCCCGTTAGGCATATTCGGCTTGCCGAATACTTTCTCTAATTCTTATTCATTCCTTATCAGAAGAAAAGAAAAATTCTCTAATTCTCTAATTCTTGACTAAAAAATATCAACCGTACAGTTTGAAAAATTCTCTAATTCTTAACTTAGTCTTTCAAACTATTCTGATACCAATCGTAGAGTTTCTTCACACCATCCTCGATCTCGACCTTGTGGGTCCAGCCTAAGCGATGAAGCTTATCCACGGAGATGAGTTTGCGAGGAGTGCCGTCTGGCTTGCTGGCATCAAACTCGATTTCTCCCTCGAAGCCTACAGCCTTACGTACTAACTCTGAGAGCTCACGGATGGTCAACTCCTTGCCTGTACCGACGTTGATATGGCAGTTGCGAATTTCACCGAGGGATGGGATGGCTCCGCCTCTTCCCTCGGAGTTGTTTCTATCTACCGCTCCATCTACCTTCGCTCCATAGAATACGGAAGAGTATTTCTCGATGCCGATGATGTCCTTGAAATCCACGTTCAACAGCACATGCACGCTGGCATCTGCCATATCCTCGCTCCAAAGGAACTCACGGAGTGGCTTGCCTGTACCCCAGAGCACCACCTTATTATTATAAATACCATAGAACTCCAAGGCTTTCAAGATGCGCTCGTGGTCGTTATGACCATCCACGTTGCCCTCGCCGATGATGGCACGGAGCTTGTCGGTAGGGTTGATAGGACGCTTGTTCATATCCACCTCGATGCTGTGCCAGTCGCCATCGTGGATGAGCTTGGCAAGATAAATCTTGCGCATCATGGCTGGCATCACATGGCTGTTCTCCAAGTGGAAGTTGTCGTTTGGACCATAGAGGTTGGTTGGCATCACGGCGATATAGTTGGTGCCGTACTGGAGGTTGTAGCTCTCGCACATCTTCAAACCAGCTATCTTGGCAATGGCGTATTCCTCATTGGTATATTCCAGAGGAGATGTCAGAAGGACATCCTCGCTCATTGGCTGTGGGGCATCCTTTGGATAGATACAGGTGCTGCCCAAGAAGAGGAGCTTCTTCACGCCATGAGAGTAGGCGTTGCTGATGACGTTGCACTGCATCTTCATGTTTTGCATGATGAAGTCAGCACGGTAGAGGCTGTTCGCCATGATACCGCCGACGAAAGCTGCTGCCAAGACCACGGCGTCAGGACGTTCTTCGTCGAAGAACTTCTCAACGGCGTATTGGTCGGTGAGGTCTAGTTCTTTGTGAGTACGACCTACCAAGTTATTGTAACCTCTTGACTTGAGGTTGTTCCATATAGCGGAACCCACGAGACCGTGGTGTCCTGCTACGTATATCTTTGAATTTTTATCTAACATGTTTTTGTTTCTAAAAAATCCGTGAAATCTGTGAGATCTGTGGAGACCTTTACTTCACAATACCTTTTTCTAGGTATTCGGCGAGGTTGCAGCGTACCTTCTGGCTGGCATCTTCGGCGGCTACCTTTGCCATGTCGCTATCTACCATGATCTTCACCAAGTCCTCGAAGGAGGTGGTGTTAGGATTCCAATTGAGTTTAGCCTTAGCCTTGGTTGGGTCGCCCCAAAGGTTGACCACATCGGTAGGACGATAGAAGTCTGGCGATACCTCTACGAGGGTCTTGCCTATCAAGTTCTCTGGTCCCTCTATGCAGACACCCTTCTCATTCTCGCCCTTACCTTCCCACTTCAGCTCGATGCCCACATAGTGGAAAGCCAACTGGGCGAACTCTCTTACAGAATGCTGCTTGCCTGTGGCGATAACGAAGTCCTCTGGTTTCTCTGCCTGAAGGATGAGCCACATGCACTCCACATAGTCCTTGGCATAGCCCCAGTCACGGAGGGAGTCGAGGTTACCTAGATAAACCTTATCCTGCTTGCCCTGCTTGATGCGAGCGGCAGCAAGAGTGATTTTGCGGGTTACGAAGGTCTCGCCACGACGCTCTGACTCGTGGTTGAAGAGAATGCCCGAACAGCAGAACATATTGTATGCCTCACGATACTCTCTCACTATCCAGAAGCCATACTGCTTGGCTACTGCGTATGGAGAATAAGGGTGGAACGGCGTGTTCTCGTTCTGAGGAACCTCCTCCACCTTGCCATAAAGCTCGGAAGTGGAAGCCTGATACATACGACAAGTCTCTGCCAAACCACACTGGCGGATAGCCTCCAAGATACGGAGTACGCCGGTAGCATCCACATCGGCTGTAAACTCAGGAGAGTCGAAGCTCACCTGTACGTGGCTCTGGGCAGCGAGGTTGTAAACTTCTGTTGGTTTCACCTTATTCATCACCTGAATGATGCTCATGGAGTCACTAAGATCGGCATAGTGAAGATGGAAGTTAGGAGCACCCTCCAAGTGAGCGATGCGCTCACGATAGTCGGTAGACGAACGACGGATGGTGCCGTGTACATCATATCCCTTGCTCAGCAACAGCTCCGCCAAGTAAGAGCCATCTTGACCCGTAATACCGGTAATCAATGCAACTTTTCTTTTTTCCATTTATCTGTTGTATTTAATATCTGATTAATCTATTGTATATAATTCTCTATTTTATCTATGGCATTGTATTTAATACTCTGCAAAAATAACACTTTTTTCTTGAACCATCAAACTTTCACCAGTTTATTTGCCACGACTTATTGATTTTCTTCCTCAATCTGTGTCTTGGGCCAGTTGACCAGATAAAGCATCTCGGTGGCACGGGTGAAAGCAGTATAGAGCCAATGGATATAATCGGGAGTCAACATATCATCGGTCATGTAGCCTTGGTCCACATAGACATGAGCCCACTGTCCGCCCTGTGCCTTGTGGCAGGTTACAGCATAAGCAAACTTCACTTGCAGGGCATTGAAGTATGGGTCTTGTCGGATTGCCTTCATGCGGTCTGCTTTCAGCGGAATGTCCTGGTAATCCTCCTCCACTTGATGGAAGAGCTGTTCCTGTTGCTCATGGGTCAGTGCCGGCGCATCGCTCTGCAAGGTATCGAGCAACACGGTAGCCTCCAACTCATAATTATCATAATCGGGGAATTGCAGCAGCAGGGTGGCGAAGTGGAAACCATAGAGTTCGATGCGACGGCTCACTCGCTTCACCTTGCATCTATCGCCATTAGCCAGGAAAGGAGGAATCTCGTTACTTTGAACTTGGACATTCTTCACTCTTCGTTCTTCACTCTTCACTTCCAAGAGCTTTTTCCTCTCCTCCTCGGTCCAATAATAATTGTTCTTCACAATCATGAGGATGTCGCCACTTTCCAAATCTTCCTCTCTGTCCAACACCATGTTGCGGATACCGTTGTTGAAGATGTTGGCTCGCTTGTTGCTGCGAGTCACCACGATGGTATCGTCGAGTCCCACATGGTGATAGCTATCCCCCAATGCCTCGATCAGTTCCGAGCCTGGCATCTCCTTGATGTCAGCGAAACCCTGAAAGCGAATCTTCGGCAACTGGGTGATGTCGTCGTGGGTTATCATCTGGCGAATCAACGTGGCATTATAGAGGATGCCCGATTGCTGGCTCTGTCGAAGCACTTCGTTCAGGTCGCACTCATAGACCGCCAAGCCATAGCCTTCCAGCACGGCGGCGTTGAGCGCTGGCGACTCCTCCTCGCCGATGGGAGGCAACTGTGCCTTGTCGCCGATGAGCATCAGTCGGTCGTTATGCCCCTGATACACAAACTGTATCAGGTCATCGAGCAAGCAGCCACTTCCGAAGGTAGTTCCACCCAATCCCAAGTTGGCTACCATCGAAGCCTCATCCACCATGAAGAGCGTATCGGTGTAAAGATTGTCGTTGAGATTGAACTGTCCGTCCACCCCGGCGAAAGCCTTCTCACGATAGATGCGGCGATGGATGGTGTAAGCCGGAGCCCCACTGCCCAGCGAGAAGACCTTGGCAGCCCTGCCCGTAGGAGCCAAGAGCATCACCTTCTGATGGATAGCCTTGAGCGTGCGGACGATGGCACCCGAAAGCGACGTCTTACCCGTACCAGCGCTACCTCGCAATATCATCACTGCATGAGGATTCGGGTCGGTCAAGAAACGAGCAAACACATCGAGTGCATGCGCCTGTTCGGGAGTCGGCGGAAAGCCAAACTGCTGTAATATCTGATATTTTAACTCTTCAATGATCATTGTTTCAAAAAAAATATATATCTTTGCACTTGCAAAAGTAACAATACTTTTTGAAATGAGAAAGAGAATAAACAATAATTTAATCTTGGGTGCATGCGTCATCGTCATGATGCTGCTTTGCATCTTGAGCGTGAGCAAGCCCATCCGCTTCCAAAAAGAGATGACTAGCAGGGAAAACGAGGTAAAGGCTAAACTGATGCTGATACGCCAGGCTGAGGAAAAATACAAGGCTCGACACGGCGTATATACAGGAGATTTCGCCACACTCGTCAAGGGGAAGTACTTGAAACAAGACGCCCAGTATATCCCCTACTCCGACGGCAAGAAGTTCTCGCTCGCAGCCACCACCATCGTGGGCAAAAGCGGCAAGCAGATACCGCTGATGGAATGCGGGGCCGCCTATGCCGACTACCTCGACGGGCTCGATGAGGATGCCATCTCGGAGGTAACAGACAAAGCAAACTATGCCGGACTTTATCCCGGACTCAAGATTGGAGACATAACAACAGACAACAACAATGCAGGCAACTGGTAACAACATACAGCAAGCACGCCTCACCATCCGCGTGAGTCGCAACACACTCAGCTTTTCGGTAGTAGACCGCGAGGCCGAGCACCAAGTCATCTACGAACCTTACACGGTGAAGAGCGGAGTATCAATGGCAGCCAACCTACGTCAGGCTTTCAAGGAGAGTACCCTTCTGCAGCGTGGCTATAACAAGGTGCGCCTCTATCTCGACACCCCCATCATGTTGGTGCCCATCGAGGAATTTCAGGAGGAAGACATAGATACGCTCTATCAACATGCCTTCACAGGACATCATGGAGATGCCATCCTCTACAGAGTGCAACCTGCCTTGAACGTGGTGGCAGTGTTCCCCGTAAACAAGGACTTGAAACTGGTAGTAGAAGACAATTTCAGCGATGTACGCTTCACCCCTATCATGCAACCGATGTGGCACTACCTGCACCAACGCAGTTTCACGGGCATCCATCGCAAGCTCTATGGTTATTTCCACGACAAGAAGCTCGACATTGTCAGTTTTGAGAAGAACCGCATCAAGTTCTTCAACTCTTTTGATGCCTCCCATGCCAAGGATGCCCTCTATTTCATCCTCTATGTATGGAAACAGCTTGGTTTCAACCAAATGCAAGACGAACTTCATGTGTCGGGCGAGGTGCCAGACAAGGATTGGTTTCTCTACAACACCAAGTTATACATCAAGAAGACTTTCTTGCTGAATCCAAGTGCCGAGTTCAATCGTGCCCCTCTCACCGAAATCAAGGGCATGCCATTCGACCTATTAGCATTATATCTAAGTAAATAGAAGAATATGAGAATTATTACAGGACAATATAAAGGACGCCATTTCGATATTCCCCGCACTTTCAAGGCACGTCCAAC
Organism: Candidatus Segatella violae; assembly: GCA_002440225.1. GTDB lineage: Bacteria > Bacteroidota > Bacteroidia > Bacteroidales > Bacteroidaceae > Prevotella > Prevotella violae. Next base: position 33,257 of record DJSH01000056.1, on the reverse strand, counting down.
CACCGATTTCGCCAAGGAGAATATCTTCAACGTGTTGCAGGGCTACATCGACTTCGAGGATGCCTCAGCCCTCGATCTCTTTGCCGGCACTGGCAGCATCTCTCTTGAACTGGTTTCGAGAGGATGCAGCAGAGTAGTAAGTGTGGAGGCAGACCGCGACCACGCCAACTTCATCCGTCAATGCTTCAAGAAACTGGATGAAGACAAGGACATCTTGATTCGTGGCGACGTGTTCCGCTTCTTGAAGAGTTGCAAGCAGAAATTCGACTTCATCTTCGCCGACCCTCCCTACGCACTCAAGGAGTTGCCAGAGATTCCAGACCTCGTGCTGAATGGCGATCTACTGAACGAGGATGGAGTCTTTGTGTTCGAGCATGGCAAGAACTACGATTTCTCCGACCATCCACGTTTTGTGGAGCATAGAAGCTACGGAAGTGTCAACTTTTCGATATTCAAATAAGCTACAAAATAAAAAATGCAAAAAGCGAGATTGCTCGATGGCATTCTCGCTTTTTGCATTTTTTATAACTATGGAGAGAAAGATTTGTTACAGCAATGGCGATAGCAACCTAACAATGCTCTCAAACAATCGCTGCAAGAATGGGCGCTTCACAAAATAAGTAACATCATCCACAAGGATGCTCTGCGCCTCATCCTCTAGATACACGTGCTTGATGCGCTGGGCCATCTCCTCATCGAAGAAGAAGGCATTCGCCTCAAAGTTGTTCTCGAAACTACGGAAATCAATGTTGGTGCTGCCCACAGTGCAGAGATTGTCATCACTCACCAAAAGCTTGCTATGATTGAAGGCACTCTTGTAGAGATAAACCTTCACTCCAGCCTCTATCGCCTCCATCAGATATGAGCGAGATGCCCACTCTACGAGTTTGGCATCCGCATGGCGAGGTACCATCAAGCGCACGTCGACACCTGCCAACGCAGCTGTTCGCATGGCAAAGAGCACGGGCTCAGTGGGCAGGAAATATGGGGTTTCCATATATACATATCGCTGAGCCTGGAGCAAGATGCGTACATACCCCTGCATTATCTCTGGCCAAGGACTGACAGGACTGCTTGTCACTACCTGAACCAAGCAATTGTTGTCGAGGTCTGGAGCCACAGGGGGATAATATTTGCGATTGGTTACCAAGGTGCGGTCTACGAAATACCAATCTACCAAGAAAGCGCGCTGGATGGCATATACTCCACCGCCCTCGATGCGCAGATGGGTATCACGCCAGCCTTGGCGACTGTTGCCCTTCACATAGCGCAGGGCTATGTTCATGCCACCAATAAAACCTACCTTGCCATCTATCACACACAACTTGCGGTGGTTGCGATAGTTCACCTTGCTGGTAAAGGCCGGGAATCTAACAGGCATGAAGGCATGCACATCGATACCAGCATCTCGCATTCGCTCAAAAAAGGCATCCTTCACCTTCCATGAGCCCACATCATCGTAGATGAGTCGTACCTCCACGCCCTGCTCTGCCTTGTCTATCAAGGCATCGGCGATGAGATTGCCCAATGGGTCGTCTTCTATGATATAAGTGTCGAGATGAATATGGTCCTTGGCTTGACCTATATTATATAATAAGGTAAGGAAAAACTGGTAGCCGTCGGTAAAGACATCCACCTTGTTGTCCTTGAACGGGAGTGCCCAGTTCTGGTTGGCGAAGAGATTCATCAAAGGCTTATTGCCTGTAGGCAGGTGAAGATTCTCTTGTTCGGCAAATTCCAACATGGACCTCTTGGTAAGTTGGTCCATGCTTCGATCGCTGATGAGTCGCTCCTTACGGGTATTTTGCCCAAAGAATATATAAAAAACAATACCTATGAAGGGCATGAAAAAGAACACCAATATCCACGCCATCGTCTTGGCGGGCTGACGATTGTCCATCAAGACGGTGATGATAGCCGGAATGGTAATCACGGCATAAAGCAATAGATATATCCAGTGAAAGTAAATCATGCGCCTAAAAAGTTATTGTTCTGTTTTTTATCTTCCTAGTTGTTTTTATATGCCTAGTTGAAAACGGTGTTTGCCTGACTAGCCAACAACACATTCATCTGTTTAAGTTTCATAAACTCTTGCAGCAACTCCCGATTGCCGGGGTTCTTGGCAAACTCCTGTTGCACCTCGATGAGTCGCTGGGTGATGTAATGGGTACGGAAGCTGAGCAAGTCTTTCTGTACAAACTGGCGGAGTTTCTCTGGACTTAGTTTCAGCTGCAAACTAGCCGTTGTAACCTCCTGCTCGCCCGTAGGCAATCCTGCGATACGGCTAATCTCCGGGTTGGGATGGTTTGCGAAATAGTTTTCCGCCACAAAGCCCTCGTCGTCGGAATGCTCCACAGCCTCTTGCATGATTTGGTTGTAGATAGCATTGTGAAACTTGAATCCATCGCCGCCTAGGTCGATGCTGATATATTGTGCCACAGAGACCTCTACATCATTTCCCTCCACATCCTTCACTGTGATGAGCTTTTCACCATGATGGATGATGAGTTGCACCAGAAGGTCTTCCACTTCCAATAGTTTGTCCAGGGGAGTGATTGCCTTCATAGCCATCGGTTGCTGAGGTGTAGCGGCACGTGGGGTCCCGATGCCAGCAGCTCGTCGCTCTGCCTTCACCTGCTCGCTCATACCATTGCGCACAAAGTTGTTGAGGGCATTCACGATGATGGCTTCGTTCACACCCAGGCGATGGGCACAATCAGTAATGTAGGAAGCACGAGTTATCTGGTTCTTGATTTTCGAGATGCTTTCCACGATGGAGTTGATTGCCTCGCTGCGTTTCAACGGGTCGGTCACTCCTCGCAACATCACGTCTGTCTTGAACTGGATAAAATCGGTCTGATGCTCTTCTATATATTTTTTGAAATCCTCAGCGGTATGACTGCGCGCGAAACTATCCGGGTCGTTGCCATCGGGCAGTAAGAGCACCTTCACATTCATCTCTTGCTCCAACAGCATATCGGTTCCCCTAAGGGCAGCATGCACGCCGGCAGCATCGCCATCATACAAGAGCACGATATTGCTGGTGAATCGATGAAGCAATCTAATCTGATGGATGCTGAGAGCCGTACCCGAATTGGCCACTACATTCTCTATGCCACACTGATGCATGGAGATGACATCTGTATATCCCTCCACCATGAACACACAATCTTCCTTGGCGATAGCCTTCTTGGCTTGATAAAGTCCATAGAGTTCCCGCTCCTTGTGATAGATTTCACTATCCGGCGAATTGACGTATTTCTGGTTCACACCCTTGGTGCGACTGTCGAGCACACGTCCGCCAAAGGCCACGACCTTGCCACTGACACTGAACCAAGGGAAGATGGCACGGCCAGAGAACCTATCCAGATACTTGTCTTGACCACTCTTGTTGCCAGCCTCATCCTTGTCTACCTTGAAACAGAGCCCCGTATCTACCAAATATTTCGGATTGTAACCTTTCTTCACCGCTTCGTCATAGAGAGCCGTGCGCTGAGGCAAGGCGAAGCCCAATTGAAACTTATTGATAATATCGTCTCGGAAGCCACGGCTACGAAAATATTGCATGCCGATAGCTCTGCCGTCCACGTCATTGTGAAGAATGTCCTGAAAGTATTTGGCAGCCCAATCGTTCACGATGAACATAGATTCACGCTCATTCTCCCGCTGCTTCTCCTCGCTGGTCATCTCTCGCTCCTTAATCTCAATGTGATATTTCTTGGCGAGCCATCGAAGGGCATCGGGATAGGTCATCTGCTCCAGTTCCATCAAGAAATTGATGGCATTGCCACCCTTGCCGCAAGTGAAGCAATGGCAGATGCCACGAGCTGGCGATACAGAGAAAGAAGGATGGGAATCGTTGTGAAAAGGACATAGACCTATATAGTTGACGCCACGCTTCTTGAGCGTGACGAACTCAGACACCACCTCTTCTATCTTGGTAGCATCCATAATTCGGGCTATGGTCGGCTTGTCTATCATAATAACTTTGTATATACAGATGCAAAGATACTACTTTTAACTGAAAACACAAAAAGAAACCTGCAGAAATGCAAAAATGAAACAAATAATAAAGTATAAGCTACACCCAACAAAGCGAAATCCATGTTTTTTAACTACCTTTGCAACCGTAACAAAAACAATTTATATATGAAACCAAACAATATCAAAAAGACTATCTTGGCGAGTATCGCCTTGCTTTCTTCCATCAACATGAATGCAGCCGATCGCTTTGTTTCTTTCCAGCAAGGCGACTTGCTCATCAATCAGGGCAACAAGGTGGAAATCTACATGGATGCCAACGACTGCAAGGGAGTAGGTTATGCTGTCAACGCCCTGGTCAAGGACATCCTGAACGTGAGCGGCAGCAAGGCAAGTATTACCTCCGACCACCAGGCTTTCGCCTCTTCCTACAAAAAGGCGAACATTCTAGTGGGTACCATCGGACATTCTGCCGCCATCGACCAACTCAGCAAGCAGAAGCGCATCAACGGCAATCTCCTGAAAGGCAAACGAGAGAAATTCATCATCACCGTGGTGGATGGACAGCTCGTCATCGCAGGTAGCGACCGTCGAGGCACTATCTATGGCATCTACGAACTCTCCCAGCAGATGGGTGTATCGCCTTGGTACGACTGGGCAGACGTGCCTATCGAACACCACGACTCCATCTTCGTGAACAAGGGCGTCTATACCGATGGCGAACCAGCTGTTCGTTATCGTGGCATCTTCCTCAACGACGAGGCTCCTTGCCTTACCTCCTGGGTAAAGAATACATACGGTACCAAGTATGGCGACCACCGATTCTACCAGCGAGTATTTGAACTGGTGCTGCGTCTCCGAGGAAACATGATGTGGCCAGCCATGTGGGGCTGGAGCTTCTATGCCGATGACCCGGAGAACGAGAAGACCGCCGACGAGATGGGTGTGGTGATGAGCACATCCCACCACGAACCGATGGCCCGCAACCACCAGGAGTATGTCCGCAACCGCAAGGGATGGGGGCCTTGGAACTACCAGAAGAACAAGGAGAACCTACAGAAGTTCTTCCGTGAGGGCATCGAGAGAGCCAAGGGTACAGAGCAAATCATCACCATCGGTATGCGTGGCGATGGCGACGAGGCAATGAGCGATGAAGCTGACACTAAGTTGATGACCAACATCATCAACGACCAGCGCAAGATAATCGCTGACGTAACAGGCAAGAAGGCTAGTGAGACTCCACAAGTATGGGCACTATATAAAGAGGTATTAGATTACTACGACAAGGGAATGAAGGTACCAGACGATGTAACCCTCCTGCTATGCGATGACAACTGGGGCGACGTGCGCCGTGTACCTAATGCCCAGGAACGCAAGCGCAAGGGCGGTTGGGGCTTGTATTACCACGTAGATTATGTGGGAGCACCTAGAAACTCAAAACTCCTGAATGTCACTCCAGTACAAAATCCTTGGGAGCAACTGACCCTTGCTTACGAGAATGGCATCGACCGTCTTTGGATTCTCAACGTGGGCGACCTCAAGCCGATGGAATATCCTATCAGCCAATTCATGGATATGGCATGGAATCCTCATAAATACAGCGTAGATAATATCACAGGACATACGCTCGATTGGTGCGAACAGCAGTTTGGAGGAGCATCATCAGAAAAGGCTTCCGAAGAAATCGGTGGCAAGAAATATTCGGCCCAAGCTGTAGAGGCAGCCCGTATTCTCAACCTCATCTGCAAGTACAACGGCAGATGCACTCCTGAGATGCTGGACAAGGATACTTACTGCCTGGAGAACGGCGAATGGCAAGAGGTGGTTAATCAATACCTCCAACTCGAAGCAGATGCCTTGCGCCAGTACAACAGTCTTCCTGTAGCTTATCACGATGCTTATCGCCAAATCATCCTCTTCCCTATCGAGTTGATGAGTAATCTGCACCAGATGTATTTCGCACAGGCTCAGAACCATGCGCTCTACAAACAGGGCAATCCGAAGGCAAATGTTTGGGCTGACGAATGCGAGCGACTCTTCAAGCGCGACTCCGTCATCTGCGACGAATATAACCATAAGATGGCAAATGGCAAATGGAATGGCATGATGACCCAGAAGCACATCGGCTACAAGATATGGAATGATGACTTCGAGAAGGACACCTGTCCAGAACTTCTCAGAGTAGCTACCAACGAGGCACCAGTTATCGGCGAGCACAACGGTGTGGTGGAAATCGAGACACCCTATTTCGCCGAAAAAAACGATGCACAACCTATAGGAAAAGACAAGGAAGGAGCTAAGTGGACCCAGATTCCATTCATGGGCAAGAGTCTTGCCGGCATGACTTTGATGCCATACACCAAGGGCGTGAAGGGTGCTAGCATCTCCTACAAGTTTAAGATAAATGCCAAGAAGGTGCGCATTCATGTAATCATCAAATCGACATTGGATTATCTGAACAAGGGCGGCTTGAGCTATGGCGTAAGTTTGGATGGCGCAAAACCTATACAGGTAAACTTCAACCACGAACTGAACGAAAAGCCTGAGAACATTTACAGCATCTACTACCCTACGGTAGCCACTCGCATTATCGACAAGGTAGTGGAGGTAGAACTTCCCGTCACTGCCGACGGCACCCATACCCTCACCCTTACCCCTAACGACCCAGCCATCGTCTTCGAGAAGATTGTGGTGGATGGTAGAGAAGGAAGACAAAGGATAAAGGTAATCTAAGTCCGTAGCAATTCTAGACAAAAGTACTTAAATAATTTGGTGTTTTAGTCGGAATGCTTTATCTTTGCACACTGAATCATACAGAATAATCTTAAAAACAAGAAATATATGTTTAGTGGAATCGTAGAAGAAATGGCCACCATCGTGGCTATCAAGCATGATAAAGAGAACATCGACTTCACCCTGAAATGTTCTTTTGTAGATGAACTCAGCATCGACCAGAGCGTGGCTCACAATGGCGTATGCCTCACCGTGGTGGAAATCAAGGACGGCACTTATACCGTCACCGCCATGAAGGAAACGCTCGACCGCAGCAACCTCGGACTGCTCAAGGTGGGCGACAAGGTGAACGTGGAGCGTTCGATGGTGATGAACGGTCGCCTGGATGGCCATATCGTACAGGGACACGTGGATGAGACCGCCAAGTGCATCAACATGAAGGATGCCGATGGCTCCACCTACTTCACCTTCGAGTATGAGCTCAACAAGGAGATGGCTCGCAAGGGCTACTTCACCGTGGACAAGGGCAGCGTAACAGTGAACGGAGTATCGCTCACCGTCTGCGAACCTACCGACAACACTTTCACCGTTGCCATCATCCCTTACACCCGACAGAACACCAATTTCTGTAACATCGAAGTGGGAACAGTCGTCAATATCGAATTCGACATCTTGGGCAAGTACATCGCTCGCCTCAAGAGTTTCGAGTAATTATATAATTATTTTGAGTATTATATAAATAATGTATAAGGTCAGCATTTTCTTCGAATGCTGACCTTAATTTATATCAGAAAACTTGCACAAACGTTCCGTTTTGCGCACAAAGTATCCTAAATTGTGCATTTTTATAGCGAAATATTTGGGTAACACACAAAAAAGTGTTACTTTTGCGGTCGTGTTTGTCCCTTTTTAGAGCTCCGAACACTAACAACTTAAGAATATTATAACAATAACCATTAATTGATATGAGTTTAAAAATCGTAGTACTTGCCAAGCAAGTACCTGACACAAGAAATGTGGGTAAGGACGCGATGACTGCCGAAGGCACCGTGAATCGCGCTGCCCTTCCTGCTATCTTCAATCCTGAAGATTTGAACGCATTGGAGCAGGCTCTTCGATTGAAAGAGCAGAATCCTGGTTCTACAGTTGGTATTTTGACGATGGGTCCTCCACGTGCTGGCGAGGTTATTCGCCAGGGTCTTTATCGTGGTGCCGATACAGGTTGGTTGCTTACCGACCGTCTCTTCGCCGGTGCTGATACACTGGCTACTTCTTACGCTCTCGCTACAGGTATCAAGAAGATTGGCGACGTGGACATCGTGATTGGTGGTCGCCAGGCTATCGATGGCGATACCGCACAGGTAGGTCCACAGGTGGCTCAGAAGTTGGGATTGAACCAGGTTACCTACGCTGAGGAAATCCTCAAGGTGGAGAATGGCAAGGCTACCATCCGTCGCCACATCGACGGTGGTGTTGAGACCGTTGAGGCTCCATTGCCAGTGGTTATCACCGTGAATGGCAGCGCTGCACCTTGCCGTCCTTGCAACGTGAAACTCGTGATGAAATATAAATACGCTACTTGTCCTATGGAGCGCAAAGGCGACGAGCCTTGGGCTAAGCTCTATGAGGAGCGCCCTTACCTGACCTTGAACCAGTGGAGCGTTGCCGATGTAGATGGCGACCCTGCACAGTGTGGTTTGAGCGGTTCACCTACCAAGGTGAAGGCCGTGAAGAACATCGTGTTCCAGGCTAAGGAGAGCAAGACTTTGACCAGCAGCGATGAGGACATCGACAGCTTGGTAAAGGAATTGTTGGACGAAAGTATTATCGGTTAATCGTCGATTGATTCGTTAATCGATACATTTAAAAATGCTTTATTAGAAAAGACAATGAACAACGTATTTGTATATTGCGAGGTAGAAGGCACAACCGTTGCCGAAGTATCTCAGGAATTACTCACCAAGGGTCGTAAGCTCGCCAACCAGCAGGGTGTGGAGCTTCATGCCATCGTTGCCGGCACTGGCATCAAGGGCAAGGTGGAAGACCAGATTCTCCCTTATGGTGTAGATAAATTATTTGTTTTCGATGCTGAGGGTTTGTTCCCATACACTTCAGCTCCTCATACTGACATTCTCGTCAACCTCTTCAAGGAGGAGAAGCCTCAGATTGCCTTGATGGGCGCCACCGTTATCGGTCGTGACCTCGGTCCTCGTGTTTCTTCTTCATTGACCAGTGGTTTGACTGCCGACTGTACTGAGCTTGAGATTGGTGACTACGACGACAAGAAGAGCGGCAAACACTATGATGGCTTGCTCTATCAGATTCGTCCTGCCTTCGGTGGCAACATCGTGGCTACCATCGTCAACCCAGAGCACCGTCCACAGATGGCTACCGTTCGCTCTGGTGTGATGCAGAAACACATCTACGAGGGTGAGTGCAAGAAGGAAGTGGTTTATCCAGAGGTTAGCAAGTATGTACCTGCCGAGGACTTCGTAGTGAAGGTACTCGACCACCATGTTGAGGCTGCCAAGCACAACTTGAAGGGCTCTCCTATCGTTGTTGCCGGTGGTTATGGTGTAGGAAGCAAGGAAGGCTTCGACCAGCTCTTCGAGTTGGCTCACTTGTTGCATGGCGAGGTAGGTGCTTCTCGTGCCGCAGTCGATGCAGGTTGGGTTGACCACGACCGTCAGATTGGTCAGACAGGTGTTACCGTACATCCTAAGGTATATATCGCTTGCGGTATCTCTGGTCAGATCCAGCACATCGCCGGTATGCAGGATTCAGGTATCATCATCTCCATCAACAGCGACCCAGATGCTCCAATCAACAAGATTGCCGACTACATCATCAATGGTACTGTCGAGGAAGTGGTTCCTAAGTTGATTAAGTACTACAAGCAGAATTCGAAGTAAGCTGCTACTATAGTACTATTACACATTATTTATATATAAAGAAAAGCAAAATGGCTAATTACTATAGTGATCATCCTGAGATTGAATTTCATCTCAATCACCCATTAATGAAGCGTGTTGTTGACTTGAAAGAGCGCAACTACGCAGAGAAAGACCAGTTCGAGGACGCTCCTGTCAACTACGAGGACGCCATCGAAAACTATAAGCGTTTGCTCGACATCACTGGCGATGTAGCTGGCAATATCATCGAGCCAAACTCTGAGAGCGTTGACCAGGAAGGTCCTCACTTGGAGAACGGTCGCATGATTTACGCTAGCAAGACTTTCGAGAACTTGGAGGCTACTCGCAAGGCAGGTCTCTGGGGCTTGTCAATGCCTCGTCGTTACGGCGGTTTGAACTTGCCTAACGCCGTATTCTCCATGGCTTCGGAGATTATCTCTGCTGCCGATGCTGGTTTCCAGAACATCTGGTCTCTCCAGAGCTGTATCGACACCCTCTATGAGTTCGGTTCAGAGGAGCAGCGCCAGAAGTACATCCCTCGCATTTGCGCTGGCGAGACCATGAGTATGGACTTGACCGAGCCTGATGCAGGTTCCGACTTGCAGCGTGTAATGTTGAAGGCGACACAGGATGCCGACGGCACATGGCGTTTGAACGGTGTGAAGCGTTTCATCACCAATGGTGACTCAGACATCCACTTGGTTTTGGCTCGTTCTGAGGAAGGCACCAAGGACGGTCGTGGTCTTTCCATGTTCATTTACGACAAGCGTGATGGTGGCGTAACCGTTCGTCACATCGAGAACAAGCTCGGTATCCACGGTTCACCTACTTGCGAGTTGGTTTACAAGAACGCCAAGGTAGAGCTTTGCGGTAGCACTCGCTTGGGCTTGATCAAGTACGTGATGGCATTGATGAACGGTGCCCGTCTCGGTATCGCTGCACAGAGTGTCGGTGTGGAGCAGGAAGCTTACAACGAGGGCTTGGCATACGCCAAGGAGCGTGCTCAGTTCGGCGAGAAGATCATCAACTTCCCAGCTGTATATGACATGCTCTCTAGAATGAAGGCGAAGTTGGACGCTGGTCGTTCACTCCTCTACTGCTGCGCTCGCTACGTGGATATCTACAAGGCATTGGAAGACATCGCACGCGATACCAAGTTGACTCCAGAGGAGCGTCAGGAGATGAAGAAATACACTCGTCTCGCCGATGCATTCACTCCATTGGCAAAGGGTATGAACTCAGAGTATGCTAACCAGAACGCTTACGATGCCATCAGCATCCACGGTGGTTCAGGTTTCATCATGGAGTACAAGAGCCAGCGTTTGTTCCGCGACGCTCGTATCTTCTCCATCTACGAGGGTACCACCCAGTTGCAGGTTGTTGCAGCCATCCGCTACATCACCAACGGCACTTACCTGGGCATCATCAAGGAGATGATGGAGAGCGAGGTAAGCGACGACTTGAAGGCATTGAAGGCACGTGTGGCCAAGCTCGTAGAGCTTTACGAGGCAGCCATCAACAAGGTAAAGGAAGCCAACGACCAGGCTGTTCACGACTTCTTGGCTCGCCGTCTCTACAACATGACTGGCGACATCGTGATGTCTCTCCTTATCCTCGACGATGCTACCAAGGCACCAGAGATGTTTAAGAAGAGCGCCAACGTATATGTTCGCATGGCAGAGGAAGAAGTTCTCGGTCATTCAGCCTATATCCAGAACTTCCAGGCAGAAGACTTGGAGAGCTTCAAGGCGTAAGACTATTATAAATTAATATAAGATAAAAAACGTCCGTGGGTAAATGAATGCCCACGGACGTTTTTTATTATCATCCCCTTCTTCGCCAACTCTACAAAAACAACAAATTTAGGGGAAAACGGATATTTTGGTAAAATAAATTTCGGGGAAAACGGATATTTTTCACTTATCTTGCTTATTTTCAGATATTTTTCGTATCTTTGCTGCGTTTTAATTGGAGGACTAAAGATGAGCTTAAACTTAATTGACAAAGAAGAAAAGAAAGGGCTTGCCAAATTATGGGAAAAACTAGATATCTGGTGGTATTGTCATATAACAGACAAATACCGTTCTGTATGTTGCTGGTTCAGAATCTGCTGTAACAAAAAACGCTGGAATCTTGTAAAGCAAGCTGCCTTCCACACATACCCTTTCTCATACGAATACTTCTATGACTTACAGAAAACATACATGGAAGAAATGATCGAACATTACAAGCATGAATATTTTGCGACAGCTGAAACCTACGAACCAATAGTGCGTTGGCAGAAAGTTGCCGTCAAGCTCCACGACATCATGCTCGACCATGACGTTGACCTTTTCGAATATGACGGCGACATGGAGTTCGTACCAATAGAAGGTGGTAAATACTACAGGCTAAAAGACGACAATGTAAAATATCGTTGCTTGGTAAAGGTTAATATGAGAAATCTTGACCGTTATCTCAAATTGTCGCACAACCAGAAAGCAAGAGACTTCTACATCGAGCACCCTCATGAGCTGTATCAACTGAAAGCATGGTACTTGTATCACAAGATCTTAACTTATTATGCCCAAACGTGGTGGGACTAAAGCATATGCTCGAAATTCTTTAATAGTACATCAGACTTGCTGAGATTACTATTAGGGATATTCCCCTTCAACTTTAGGGGATTTTCCCTTTCTGTGTCACAAGAAAAGAGTACTTTTGCAAGCAGAATTCAGAAACACGAAATAATGACTTTCAAAAACAGTAACGCTTATGAAAAGAAATGAATGGATGGCGATTATCGCCACTTGCTTCTTGATGTTTGTAGTATGCTTGTCAGCATCAGCCAAAAACAAGAAGGATATCGAACGAGGAATGACCAAACAGGAAGTCATCGACATTCTTGGTGAGCCTAAAACCAAGAGCTTCGATGAATATGGAGACAAATGGGAATTCGTAAAAAACAGTTTCATTATTGGCGATGACAAGGCTATCACCATCTTATTCGACAGGAATGGAAAAGTTGTGAGATGCAATACTCAAATCATCAATACTGACAATATTCAAAACGGAGCAGGATGCCCAACAAGACCAACTCCTCCCCCATACGGCGAAGGTCTTTATCCAAATACAGACCCAAACTACGGCTATTGCCTCGGCGACGCCTCTTTCTCTATCCTATATAATAAGGTGAAGAAAGCAAGTTTCGACAACGAAAAGTATGACTTGATAGAAGTGGCGAGCCTCGGAGGATATTTCTCTTGCCAACAAGCTGCCAGCCTGATGCGGATGTTCTCGTTCGATGACGAACGCTTGAAGGTTCTCAGAATAGTGGCACCACATATTGTGGATGTACAAAATGCCGGAGACATCTACAAGCTTTTCACCTTTGATAGCGGAAAGAAGAAAGCTGGAGAAATATTGAGAAGCAGCAGATAAAATGAAATGTGAAAAAATCTAACTCATAGTTTTGTTGCTCACAACTCTATGGATTTTGCATCGAAAAACTATGAGTTAAGCCTTAAGAAACTGTGTTTTCCAACAAAAAAATAACACGGACAAATTGAATTTGTCCGTCCGGGCAATCACTCCAGGTTATAAGTCTCTAATATTATTATACTTACAAACAAAAAGGCAAATTGTCCGGACAAATTCAATTTGTCCGTGTGTTTTTTTATTTGATAAACTCGATTTTGCCCTCATCCCTTGGCTTCGCCTCTGGAGTCTCGTCAGGATAACCTACGGCGAGGATATAACAAATCTCGTAATCCTTAGGCAGATTGAGCTTGGCAAGATAAGACTTGCAAGCATCACTGGTCTGAAGGAAGCGGACAGGACCGCCCAAGCAACAAGTACCTAGTCCCAAGGACTTCGCCGCCAACATCATGTTCTCGCCCATCAATCCAGCATCCACCTGTCCCAAGCCATTCTGCGTAGCCACGACGATAATGTTAGGAGCATTGCGATACATGTTCTTGAAATTCGGGTCACGCTTCACTTGCTCAGGGTTCTCCTTCTTGAATATCTCGGTAGTACCCTTGATAAAGTCCTGGTTCTCCACCACTCGCACCGCCCAAGGCTGCTTGTTCATACCATTTGGGGCATTGATGCCGCACTTGGCGATGAGCGCCAACTTCTCATGCTCTACAGGCTTGTCGAGGTACTTACGAATAGAACGACGAGACATAATCGTCTGGATCACCTCATTGTTCATCATCTGGCAGCAAGACTTCACTTCTTCTTTCTTTTGGCTGCAAGACTGAGCCTGACATAACGATGGCAGCAGCATCATACCGCAAACCATCAAAGTTTTCATGTTCATCATATTGTAATCTCCTTTTTATAAATTAACCTCATATTCCTCCAAAGCCGAATGCCTTTGGGTTCGTAAAGCATCTTCCGAAAAGCAGTAGTTATCATACCACGGCTTCATCTCCTTGATGATTGCCTCGATGTCAGTATCAGACTGTATCATCCCCTTCTCTTTATAATAGGTAAAGATTTCCCGCACATCCTCAATGGAGAATCCCAACATCTGGTTAAAGTCGGAATTGGTAGAGATGTGCCAACCTATATTGAAACCACTGGTCACACCATCCAAGGTCACAGGACTTACGCCAGTAATAAATCACTCCGTTTTGCTCCATGACATACTTATTTAAAATTCTTTCTGCAAAGATAATAGTTTTTTCTGAATTTCGCTTTTTTTCTCGAAACTTTATTGTATTTTTGTACACGCATAAAGCAAAATGTCTCATCACAACATCAAAAAGTAAGAATAAGCACAATGAATACTACGATATTATCAAAGGACAAAGACCCGATGGGGGCTGCCATCCTCGACTACCAGACATCGGGGGAAGCAGGAAAACTGCGTGTACTCTCCTCTATGTTCGAGGAAGACGAAATGCCAGTGAAGCATCTCTTCCGTAACTTCGAGGAGATGCCGAAGCTGGAGCAAAAGGCACTGACGCTCGCCAAAGGAAAAGTGCTCGACGTGGGAGCCGGGGCAGGATGCCATACTCTAGCCCTGCAAAATGGATTCCAAGCAAAAGATGCCTCCGCCAATATGGAAGTTTCTTCTGTAAAAGCCATCGACATCTCGCCTTTGAGCTGCGAGGCGATGCGGTTGAGAGGTGTGAAGGATGCAGAATGTATCAATCTCTTCGATGAACATCTATCCACCGATTTCGACACCATTCTGCTCCTGATGAATGGCACGGGCATCGCTGGTAAGATAGCCAACCTCCCTGCCCTCTTCCATCGTCTAAAGGCATTGCTGAATCCTCGCGGTCAAATCCTCATCGACTCCTCCGACCTCAAATACATCTATGAGAACGAGGACGGCAGTTTCGACATCAATCTGAATGGTGCCTACTATGGCGAAGTGGATTATCAGATGATTTACAAGAATGTGAAAGGCGATGCCTTCGACTGGCTCTATGTCGATTTTCCGTTGCTCAAATCCATCGCTGAAAGCTGCGGTTTGCATTGTGAACTCGTAGCAGAAGGAGAACACTACGATTATTTGGCAAGAATATACCAATAAAACTATTCAACCTATACGGTTGAAACGGGCTGAAAGCCCAAAAGCCCCTAGCCCAGGGCAACGCCCTGGGTAGATATTGTGGAACTAATACGCCCTGTAAGGGCAAAAGCATTCTACATTAAGTAAGTTTTATGCTTTTGCCATTACAGGGCGACCTCCAAACTTCATTTAACCCCAGGGCGTTGCCCTGGGCTAGGTGCTTCTGCCCTTTCAGGGCGTATAGGATAATTCCAACCGTACAGGTCGAAACTATTCTATCGTCGAGATGGTAACATCCGAGAACTCATTCATATAGTCCAAGACCCTCAAGGTATGGAATCCTCGCTTTGCCTTGATTTCCATGCTCACCTCCAAGAACTCTTCCTTTGAGGTGCGGCGGTCTTTCAACTCGTACGAATGTACCTCCATACCATCTTGCTTGATTTGCTTCAAGAGTTTCTTCACGCTGTCTCGGTTAGGGGCAGAGAAGGAAAGCTCCATCGTGGTATTGCCGAGCTGAGGAATCAGGAGATTGAGCACCTCCAAGCCTAGCAGCACCATCGCCGTGGTGAGTGCCGCCGCCACATACATGCCTGTTCCACAAGCCAAACCTATCGCCGCAGTAACCCAAAGGCCAGCTGCCGTGGTGAGTCCTCGCACCACATTCTTCTGAAAGATGATGGTACCAGCGCCCAAGAATCCGATGCCCGACACCACTTGTGCCGCAACACGGGAGGAATCCTTCAGGTCGATGCCGAAACCATATTGTGAGACCACGCAAAAGAGGGCACTGCCCAATGCCACCAAGAAGTGAGTGCGAAAGCCTGCTTCCTTGGCACGATACTCTCGCTCGATGCCTATCGCTCCGCCCAAGACCAAAGCGAGCGAGAGACGAATGGTGATTTCTGTATAAGTTGCATCCATAATATTCTCTTTTTTTATATATTACGCAAGTTTTATGAAAGAATCTATAATATTTTTCTTTGCCACCGCAGGCTTCATCGCCTCTTCCAAAGGCATAGTCTTCGGGGTAACGGCTACCACTCGGTCGAAACCAGCACCAAGCAAGACTTGCTCATCGCTCACGCCACCCGAAATCAGCCAAACTTTCTTATCTTTGACGTGCTCCAAAATTCGCTGTGGCAGCTTCCCCATCAAGGTCTGCTTGTCACTATGCCCTTCGCCCGTAATGACGAGGTCGGCATCTCTCAACAACTCATCGAAGTGAACCGCTTCCAAGAGCAAATCTGCTCCCGAATGAAACTCGGCATTGAAGTATTGCAGGAAAGCATACCCCAGTCCTCCTGCCGCACCTGCTCCTGGAGTATTGCTTCTATCGTAGGAGAAATGGCGAGCACTAATCTCAGCAAATCGCTTAGCCCGTTCATCCAGAGCCTCAACCATCTCGGCATCCGCCCCTTTCTGGGGAGCGAAGACATACGCCGCCCCTTTTTCGCCGCAAAGCGGATTGGTGACATCCGAAGCCAACACAAAGGTGCATTCCTTGCGAATCTTCTTCCAGTCATCACCCATTGCCTTGAGCATACCGATGCCGCAATCGGAAGTCGCACTGCCGCCCAAGCCCACGATGAAATGTCTGGCACCGTGGCGATAAGCATGGAGCACCAACTCACCAACTCCCCAGGAAGTAGCCTTCATCGGATTGCGCTGCTCGGGTTCGATGAGAGCCAATCCAGCAGCCTGTGCGATTTCGATGATTGCCGTATCTTTGACGATGCCATAATCTGCCTCTATCCATCTCATCAAGGCATCATGGGCATGGATGGTGACACGCTCTCCTCCCATTGCCGATAGGAAAGCATCGAGCATGCCATCTCCCCCATCACTCATCTCCAAGGTAATGGTTTCGGGAGCAGGAAGAACATCATTTGAATTCTTCACTCTTCGTTCTTCACTCTTCACTCCCAAAGCCATCGCCTCGTTTACCTCCTTGCTTGTCAAGCATCCCTTATATGAATCACAAGCTATGATTATCTTTCTCATCATTTGTTCAGTTATATTTTACAAATGCAAATGTACAAAAAATATCCATAAGAGCGTTAATTACAAACATCTTTTTTGCGTATTTCAAATAAAAGCACTAACTTTGTCGGCAAATAACATAAAGATAGGAATAAAAAATATAATAAGGTTATGAACACAAAACTTGCAGAGCTGATGAGAGCTATGGTCAGTTACGATAGTGGCGATGTGCCACGTATACAGCACTTCGTGAAGGTACACGATTTTGCTGCAACGATTGGTGTGGCAGAGCAATTGGATGAAGAAACACAGTTCATCCTCGAAGCGGCAGCGATACTCCACGACATCGGCATACATCCTGCGGAAGCCAAGTATGGCAACTGCAATGGTAAAGCACAGGAGGAGTTGGGACCAGGAGAAGCCCGAAAGCTCTTGTTGGAAGTTGGCGGTTTCACCGATGCGCAGATAGAGCGAATCTGCTGGCTCATCGGCCATCACCACACATATAGCAACGTAACTTCCGCCGACCATCGCATTCTCCTAGAAGCAGATTTCCTCGTCAATTCCTTCGAAGACCATCTGCCACTCAATGGCATCAAGACCTTCAGGGACAATGTCTTCCGCTCCGCTTATGCCATCAAGCTACTAAACGAAATGTGGGGGATAGAGGATAAATAACAAGAAACCCGAAGGGAAAAGCACTTTTCTTCCCTTTTCCTTGCTCATTTCAAATAAAAAATGTATTTTTGCAGCAGATTACATGTAACTCAATAAAATATAGGAGGAATATGATTATGGCACTAGCAATAAAAGCAATACCAACCCTTTATGGGGAAGAGGCTCGTCGCTTCCAAGAAATGGCAGACGAGACGGAGCACAAACACGACATTAGCCCAAAGCGAGATTTAACTAAAGACCCTCGCTATTGTGCGATGCGTACTATTTTAGAAAGGTCAAATATTAGTTTTTAAAGAACATGGCATTTCTCGAAGAAAATTGTATATTAAGCATGATAACGGATGGCATCCTCAAAGAATGTCATCCTTTTATTTGTGGAGACGATGATATGGACGAATTCTTTGCCAAAGATGCTTTAGCATATACCCATTATAAAATGGGCAAATCATATTGCTTCCGCCTCAAGGACGAACCGCAAAACATCGTAGCCTGTTTCACCATTTCGAATGATAGCATACGCATCTATGATTTGCCGAGCAGTCGCCGCAATGCAATGTGGGGAATAACCCACAGAGAGAAAATGCTCACAAGATATCCAGGTGTATTAATTGGTCGATTGGCTGTTTCTTCGGTATTTTCCCACAAAGGAATAGGCTCTGAAGTTCTTGATTTTATCAAAATGTGGTTTTTGGACGAAGCAAACAAGACTGGTTGCAGATTTGCTATTGTTGATGCAAAAAACGAGCCTAATGTACTAAAGTTTTATGAGAAGAATCATTTTAAACCTTTATTTCCTCGCGAAATAGACGAAGCCTTTTACACGAAACCGCCCAAATCTGAAGATGAAAAGCAGGAACAAATCAAGAACCCAAGAAAATTAAGAACGAGACTAATGTTCTGTGATTTACTTGATGAAGAATTATAATTTTGTAGGGATGCCGTTTTCTAACAGTCGATGCCAACCTCTCTGCAGTACCTTTCTACGAAAAGAATGGTTTCAAGATGCTATTGGGAAATGACGAGAACAAGCATACCAGAGCCATGTACTTCGATATGTTGGAATTAGATTGATATATTATAATAAGGTATAGGGATGCCGAGGGTGGCATCCCTATATTTCCTTTATATCACTTCTATTTTCAATCCAAGGTTCAATCTATCCGATATTTCTTTCAGCTTCTTAGCCTTATCAGATGTACTACGATTAGTAAACACATAAAAGTTACCTATCTTTCGCTGTGTTCGATTTACATCCTTACTCGTAGAAACGAGATTGAGACCACTGAGCATAATTTCTAGTTGTCTTACCCTCAACAATCCAATGTGTACCAAAACATCACAAAATGTATTCATCGCATCTTTTGCATCAAAGAATACCTTTCCGTCCATCGTAGTAACTCTTAGATTTGTATTGGGTTTACGATTTCCCTTACGCTGCTGAGGACAACGTTTTTTGATGCCAGGCACGACATCTGGAGTCAACAATGTCGCTTCACTAATATCACTAAGGTTGCGCTTACGAGAAATTCGTACAGAGATAGGCTCGTCGGGATGATATTCCACAACAAGAATGAGTTCACGGCGCAGCTGACGTAAAATCTATGAAGTCATAATAATCTTGTATCTTACTCATATTGTTTATATTTTATTGCCTATTATACAAATTACTCCGTTAGGCGTTCCGACGGATTTGAAATCCGTCGTTGAAAAATGTATCAACCTCTTTGGGAACTGCGGATTTGAAATCCGCAGCAAGCTGCCTTGCTAACCTATTCATTATGATATGGGGATTACAAATCCCCAAAAGTGTGGTCGAACATTTTTTGACAGCGGATTGCAAATCCGCTGAAACGCCTAACGGGCTCTTTACTTATATGCCTCATACTCCTCACGAGTAATTGGAGTATCCAAATCAACTTTCAATATATCATCGTATGTCAAACCGTAAAGATGATAGACTAGAAGGTCAATTTCATTTTCTAAATCAGAAGTATCCTTTTCTTTTTTCTTCATTGACAAGATTTTAGAAACCACCAACGAGATTCTGCTTACGTAAAACATATTTACTTTCATTGGTAACATCCCAACACTACGAGCTTGGATTTCTGAAAAAACAGTCTTTGTGGACTTAAACTTTTTCCTATAAATAAAATTCATAAGTTTAGAATTAAATACACCCAACACATATTTCAAATCTATATTGTGTTGTTTAGGTGTCATTACTACCAATGTATTTAATGCAAAAAATTGCTGATCATCATAAGCAGCTAATAAATTTGCCGAAACTCTTCTAAAAAAGATCTTTTCAGGTACTTCAAAAATATCCTTTCTTTTACATGAATGTATCCTTTCTAAATTATAGTCTAGATAAAGCCCATCCCATTCTATAGAATAGCGCTTTACATTTCTTCCATCCAAAAAGCGATAATATCCTGGGGCATAATTAGGCTTCACAGACAAAGTTTTATCTCCTTTTAAAGCTATTGCTTGATTTATATTGCACATTTCACTCAAAGGAATCGTATTTTCAAACAATTGCTCCACAAACTCATCTGAATGTATATTAAAAGCAAACCCATTTTGTCTTTTAAAATCACTCGCCTTTACATTTTTCAACAAATTGAAACATTCTCCTTTACAAGAATAGACACTTAACGAATAATCGCATGTAGGCTGTTCTGAAGAAACAAACAATGTTACATTTTCTACCACTGCATTTTCAAACTCCATTTCATCATAATTCACAATACTAAGTAACTTATTTTTCAATATTAGTTCTCTCGTATCCTTATAATATTCTTGAGTAAGAATTGTATTAGGAATAATGTAAGACATTACACCATCATTAGATAACACTTTTAATGCATAATGAATCATAAATATGAACAGATTAAGCCTTCCACCAGATGTTTTATAAACAGTTTTCAAAGTCTTTTTATAAGATTCACTTACATTAGGTAATTTTGAGAGTTGGATATACGGCGGATTAGCAATGACAATATCGAATCCTCCCTTAACCCCGAACATCCATTCTGGGTCAAAGAAAGGAGAGGATGTGTTTTGGTCGAACATATCCCAATCTGCCAACTGTTGCGCTGCACCATGCGAAACGAAACCTGTATCCTCGATAGCCTCAGCCAAAGACTTGCGAGTCTCCTTGATTTGCTTCTTCAAGTTCTGCTTGTCGATATTGCGACGAGCCAAGAATATCTTATGGTTCAACTCCTTCAGTTCTTCCTTGTACTTCATCACCTCTGGCGCACTGTCCACCAAACTGCTATCATACTCCACAGGTATCAACGTATTTGCAGAAACAAACTTAGCCTCCAAGTTTGGCAAAGGACGAATACCAAAGTTATGGGTAGCATCAGCCGTTGGTCGTTGGTCAACAACCAAGGATATGAAGAAACGCAACTTACTAATCTGTGTGGCTATCGGCTGAATATCCACACCATAAATACAATGCTCTATCAAATAGAGCTTACGAGCATAATCTGGGTCGTTGACACTGCGGTTGAAGGCATTTTCTATATCAGCCAAACGTTCCTTTCGCTCCGTCTCGCTATCCACCATAAACGCTTTCTTACTCTGCTCGATGGCACGATTAATCATAAAGTCCTTCCACTTCTCGTTTGTTGGGTCTATACGCTTCAGCACATGAACCATCTGCTGGAGTATGCCCATAGGAAATGCACCCGAACCACAAGCTGGGTCGAGTACACGACAATGATAAAGTGCGTTCATGATCATTCCGCTCTGCTCGTCGGTAACAGTAACATCCTCCGAAGAATAACTCAACAATTGTCGATAAAGAGCCTCATCCTTGTCACCACAAATACGCTTCAAGTGAGCCACCAAACTCTCGTTTACCATATACTGCACAATTTCACGAGGAGTATAAAAAGAGCCTGTCTGCTTACGAGCCGAAGTCTGCGTCTCAGGATTATAAGCAGCCAACAAGTTCTCGAAAGCCTTACCCAGCAACTCTGGGTCGAGGCTCACCTCTTGATCGTATGGTGTATTCTCCTCTACCGTAAAGCAATAGTGGCGCAAAATGTCGATGATGCCTTGTGCCGACACATTCTTCTTTTTCTTGTCACCATACCATTTCGACAAGTCGATGCCCTGCCCCACTTCATCACCAAAGAAAAGGTAATCAGGGAGATACAACTGTTCCAATGACTTCTCATTCTCAGAAAAGCCATCATAGTAAATCTTGTTGGGTTTATCGTCCAAGCACTCAAACAAGCCACCATTCAGGAATGGCACACTGCAATTCGCCAAATGCAAAAACTCCGCCGCACCACCAGGCATAAAGTCACCCTCATAGCGCATCAAGTTGTTCACATTATATTCCGCATTCATTCGATACCCTGTCACTTTGGTGCGGAATCTGCGATTACCCGCCTTATCCTTCCCCTCTGCCACAATCGGACGATTGAGCATGGCAAAGAAGAGATTCTGCAATATCAGTCGATAATATTTGCTCTTCTCCGTATCGTAATAAAGACTCTTGCGGTCGTGTGGGTCAAAGTTCTCAATAAAATGCTCTCGGATATAATCCTCATCGAAGAACTCGTTCGGAATGAGATGCTTCTGCTTCAAGAACCAAACGAAAATCAAGCGAGTTATCAATCGAATACAAGCCTCATGGTTGAACTTCTCATCATCCTTATCCGTGGTAATGTCGTTAGGGAAACGAGCCACCTGTACAGCCCAAGCATACCAATCGCTCAACTCACTATAGAACTTCTTGGTAAGCAACTCATTGGAGAACACTTCCATCCAATGCTTGTACAAAGCCTCGAAAGTAGGATAAGCCTTGTCGCCCAAAGCCTCCAAAATATCCAAATGACCACGATGAGGATGCTCACAATTGATATTGCGAAGAATGCTTACCTTGCCCAATTTCTCGCTATTGCCATTGCGCCACTCCTGTGTATAGGACATACGTTCGCAAGTGGCAAGAGACAGATACTTGTCCTGACGAATAAAGAGGATGACGGGTTGGGCAGAGGCTATGCGATTGAAACCACGAGTCAACGTGGTGCTCTCTTGACGAGACAAAGTCTTGCCCTCTGCCACATCTATGGCAAAGACCATCATACCCTCGTATTTACCAGCCTCGGTATCAGCTTTCACTTCATCCACGCTCTTGCCCACACCCTTACCAGTAAGTGTAGCTTCATCGATATTACCTATATAATAAGTAGCCTCCACCTTGCTCAAAGCTTCTTGCAATGCCATAGGCAAGGTTGCAGAATAAGTACCTTGGTACAAGTCGGCAAACGGAATCGGTTCTCTTGTCACCTCGTTTACAGCCACTTGCAGATGACCGAGCATCTGCAAACAAGCATCATATAATGAAGACTCCGTAAAGAGTCGCAATATTTTCTCCATAACAATATATTATGATATGATTATTACTATTTGATTTTACGCTTTGCTTACGTATTCCCAAACTATCAAGTCGAAGTTCTCTAACTTGAATTTTTCTTCGAGCAACTTGCCTTTCGCAGCAGGAGCTGTTCCCTTAGGTTTGGCAAACAATCCTCCTGCCTTGTGCGACTTGGCAATATCGAGAATGATGGAAGTTGCCTGTTGTGGTACCTTCGACTTCATCCACTCTTTCAATATCGCCGACAGCTTGCCGATGCGCTCCTTGTCGTTCGTCTCTATCCACTCTGGCACGAAACGCTCTTTGCGCTTGTTGGTTCGCAAAAACTCCAGTATCTCGGCACGATTCAACTCTTGGTAAGTGGCAGGAAAATGAGTATCCACAGGCTGACACATCAGATACAACTCCGTATAAGGTTTCTTGCTTCCTTGCTTGCGATGAGGATAACCCACCACAGCCACCAAACTCTCTGGTATTTTCTCGAAAAGTGTATCGTCGAAACGGAAACCCGAGAAAATGCCGTTTGGCATTCGGCGGAACACATCTCTGTTCTTGTCGAGGAAGTCCAAGAGGTCTTGACGATAGGTCTCGAAGGAGAAATCCTTGAGCGACAAGGTCTTTGGCGACTCGATGTCGGAAATGCTATTGTTCTGAAGTTCCTCCAACAAGCGGTCGGCATTCTTGTCTTGCAAAGGATTGTCCTCCACCATCTTCTTGTATTGCTCGTTGAGTTCCTGAGTCTCCGAACCTACCAAGGTCATCATCGACATGCGGTTTTGGATGCGTGTCTCCAAATGGAGATAGTCCTCAAACGATTTGGCTGGCCAGAAATTGACGCAATGTATCAACTTGTTTGGCGAGCCGATACGGTCGATACGACCGAAACGTTGTATCAAGCGAACCGGATTCCAATGAATGTCATAGTTTACTTGGGTGTCGGCATCCTGCAAGTTCTGACCTTCAGAAAGACAGTCGGTGGCTATCAAGATGTCGATGCCATCCTCCACCTGCCTGTATGTCTTTTCATCATACTTGGATATCAGCTCCAGCCATTTCTCATAGCTTACATTCCAACGTTGCTTCTCATCGTCGAAATACTTAGCCCTGTCAAGTTTGGCATCCGCATACACGTCGCTCCAATCCTTCTCTTTATAGAGTTTGCTATAAGGGGCGAAACTTTCGAGCACTTGCGTAAAGTCTTTCGTGGAATGATGACCTGTCGTCAAGACGGTCTGCCCCGAAGCCGAAGCCATTCGCGTAAAACCACGCTTCTTCAATTCCTCAAAGATAAACTGGGCGGTATCGGCAAAGGCGGTAAAGATGACTATCTTCTTGTTCTTCGCTTTTTTCTTCTCATTGAGAATCTTCACGAGTTCCTCTAACTTCAAGTCCTTCTCCTTACCCGACTCATAATCGTGGGCAAAGCTCTCGATGTTCTCATAAATCTTGCGAAGACTATTCACATCTTTCTGCAATCCCCAGATAAAACCACCCAAGTTCTTCATGTCTGCAAGACGGATGCTTCCCTTGCGAAGAGAGAAGGTCTCGTCCATCAAGTTCTCGATTTCCTCATCGTCCATATCATCGGAAGCACCTGTAACCAATGGACTATTCACACCGTTGTCACGGAACTCCAAGGCAAGTTTCAGGGTTTGCTCATGCACATCGAGCACCTTCTTCACGGTGGTCATGCAGGAAAACCAAGAACTTTCCAATCGCTTCATAAACAAGACACCCATCATCTTGACCAAGAAACGCTCACGGTTCACATTGTCATCCCATTCTTTCTCCGCCCCTTTTCGTGCCTTGGCCTGTGTTTTTTCGAGATAGAGACTTGGCTGATAGGCAGTAAGATGCAAATTCTCAAAAGCCGCATAGATGTCTTCCGTACTATCCAACTTGCCCAAGTGCTCCACTCCTTGATAGATGTTGACAGGCTTCTCCTTGTCTGGGAAGCCGAGGTCTTCGCCCAAAGTCTTCTCTATCAACTTTCGGGTACGAGCCACTATCAGCTTGTCGGTCAAGTTGAAGAACTTAGGAGGCAAAGTGGCGATAAAGCCACCTATGGTTCTATCGGGATTGTTGCACCACTGGGTATATTTGCCTTGTGCATCCTTGAAGAGATTCAGCAACGACTCCACACCAAACTCATCATTGTCGAAGGCTTTATCATCGCCATGTGCTATCAAGTTGAATTGACCTTTCACATCATTCAACCCCGTATTGATAGGTGTGGCGGAAAGCATCAAGACCTTGACGTCTCGATTCTCTTGTCCTTCCTTATTCTGGATGAGGTTCTTCATCAACTCTTGGTATCTGCCCGACTTCTCATTGCGCAGGTTATGGCTCTCGTCGATGACCACAAGCACCTTCTTGCGAGTCTGGAGATAGTTTAGCTTGGCATCTTTATATTTATCCATTCGTTCGCCTTGCATATCGGTATGAAATCGAACCACATAGTCGAATTCATCCTTCTCGAAACGTGAACCTGTACGACGGAGATATTGCGTCCAGTTTTGCTCCAACTTCTTGGGACAAAGCAAGACGGTGAGATAGTTCTGGGTTTGGAAATACTTGATGACGGCAAGCGCCGAGAAAGTCTTACCGAGACCTACGGCATCGGCAAGGATGGCGCCATTGTATTTGCGGAGCATTTTTATCAAGGAGATAACACCCTTCTGCTGATAATTGAAAAGCGTTTTCCAGATGACACTGGTCTGCAAAAGTTGCATATCCTGTCTGTGCTCAATGCCGCCATCCAAGTCGAGGTCGGAATTGAACAACTCAAAGAGTATCTTGTAATAAATCTCCTCTGGAGTATATTTGCGAAAAATCTTCTCTATCTCTTGGATAAAGAACTGCTTCACATCGACTTGCTTACCACGAGGTTTCTCTCGGTCTTCGGGCATTGTTTCCTTGGCGACAGACTTCCATTGCTCATCAAACCAAGCGCAAAGTGAGCGATAGGTATCCGAATTGCCTGTATCGGCAAGATTCAATTCTACATTAGAAGAAGGGGTATAACCCAAACCTGCATAAGTAAGATTGGAACTGCCCTGTATGAAATAGTTATGAGCTGGGTCATGGTTGTCCTTGAAGAGATAAAGCTTGGCATGGCAAAAAGCATTGATGATAGCCTTGACATGCACTTTGTCACGACGCAAGAACTCCAAAGCATTCTTGGCAGCATCACTCAGATGAAGAGCATTCTCTATGCCACAATCATCGTTCAACAAGTCCAAGATATGGTCTTGGAATTGGTCATCAGCCACCATCTGAGCCAACACCATACGATACTCATTGTTGGGCGAGAAATGCTTGCCAAACAATTCCAATCCAGTAACCGAGAAGAACCCTGTCACAATATCCAAGATACCTTCCCGCCCCTTCTCTGGGTCGGTATAATACTTCATGTAGTCCCAAACAGTGGTGGTATTGATTCCGTCATTAGGATCTCTATCTTGCTTGTTATCTATAATCATACTTAGGTTGAGTTTGCTTATTCATCTACTCGACTCCCTAAGTAGTATTATTTTCCTAACTATCTCGCTATCATTTCAAGCAAATAACTTTCGCATGGATGCTATGAACAAAGAAAAGGCGTAGGAATCATATTGCCATCCATATCCTTGCCTTTCAGGTACCTCGGAATTGTAACCTTAGCGTCAAAGATAAGAAGCAATAGATGCCTACGCCAGTTGGGTATATTTGATATGTACGGCACAAGATGCACCCTCTCCATACGGATGAAAAGGGTACACTTATGCCATAGTGTAAATATACACGATGGGTAGACGCCCACCGCTGTCTTCATCTGAACGCTTATAGAAATTTCCGAGGTTTCGAAAGGTCAGAAGAAAACGTCGTGCAAACGTCTTTCTTATTATGATAGGCCAAACAGCTGATTAGCGCCAGCAACGATTTGCCGGCAATCATATCTGTATGACATCTGCAAAGGTAATGAAAAGAATTGAAAGTACCAAAAGAAAATGGCGAATATTTTACCTTTGATATAAAATATTCGCCATATATAATAGCAGCATCATTCTTTTACAATCTCCCAATATCCGTTTCGCTTACCATTCGCCCTATGAAGAACGCCTTTTTTTTGCAAATGGACTGTAATAGTCTTCACTGTTCGTTCCGACTTGCCCATCTGTGCCGCAATCTCTTTCTGTGTGGCAGAAGGATTATCTCGCACGATACGAAGCAGCGCCATTTCCTCCAAAGTGCAATTTTTGCACTTTGGAAGTGACATTTCTTCCGTTTTTGCACTTTGAACACCCTCATTTGCACTTTGAAACTCATCTTTACCCTCTATCTTCTTCCATTCTAATGGTCTTTACGCGCACACACGTAAGATTATTTTTCAAGAAAAAAGTATCAATGTATCATTCGCAAGGCTAAAATTGCTTATATCTTTTTAGTTTACAAGATATTGCAAGAATTGACACTTCTAAAAAAATCGCCAAAAATGTATCAGAGAAGTATCAGCGAAGTATCATTTTCTACAAAAACAGGGCATTTATTCAATTGTGTTTATAAAGAATTCAATTGTGTCTATAAAAATAGGAGCAAAAAATAGAAAGTGACAACTAAATCAGGAAAAGTCAGTCCAGCAGTTGTTCATTCTTTGAACAAACGACGAGCATCCAGTGAACATGCGTTGGGCTATCAGTGAACAAGCATCGGGCATCCATTGCCCGAATATCGGGCAACGAGTGCCCAAAAATGTTCACCAATTTGGGCAATATTCCGATACTCAGCACTCATATTCGAAATCTTTACAATAATATGAGAAAAAACGCCATACTTTTTGCATATTTCAAATAATTATGCTAACTTTGTGCGCAGATCATCAATACAGTGGATTATGGCAAGAAAATTATATCCTATAGGAATACAGACTTTCGAACGAATACGAAAGGAAGACCGACTTTACATCGACAAGACTGAATATGTGTATCGTATGACACACACAGACAGTACCTATATCTTTTTGGGGCGACCACGTCGCTTCGGAAAGTCCTTGCTCGTGACCACCCTCCAAAGTTATTTCGAGGGTAAGAAAGACTTATTCAAGGGGCTTGCCATCGAGAAACTGGAAAAAGATTGGACGGAATATCCTGTGCTCCACTTCGACATGAGCGGAGGAAAGCACATGGAGAAAGAGCAGTTGGAAGAATATCTCAGCTATCGACTAAAAGAAGAGGAGCAGAAATGGGGAATAAACAATCCTGCAAAAGGTACAAACAATCGCTTGATAGACCTCATCAACACTGCTTATGAGAAAAGCGGCAAGCAAGTAGTCGTCCTCATCGACGAATATGACGCGCCGATGCTCGATGTGGCACACGAGAAGGAGCAACTCGACGTTTTGCGCAACATCATGCGCAATTTCTACAGCCCATTGAAATACAGTGAGGCCAAACTGCGTTTTGTTTTTCTCACTGGCATCACCAAGTTCTCACAAGTCAGCATCTTCAGCGAACTGAACAACATCACCAACATCTCCATGGATGATGACTATGCTGGAATATGCGGAATAACTAAAGAAGAACTCATTTCCCAAATGTCTGAGGACATCAAGGAATTGAGCCAAAAAAGAAGAATAACAACAGAGGAAGCCATCGAAAAATTGAAAGAGAACTACGATGGTTATCATTTCTCGGCTTTCTCACCAGATGTCTTCAACCCATTCAGTGTGCTCAATTGTCTTTCCAAGGGCAAGTTCGAGGCCTATTGGTTCTCCTCGGGTACACCGACTTTCCTCATCAACATGATGCGAAAGTTCAAGGTGCGCCCTACAGACATCGGCAAAATATGCGCAAAGTCCTCTGCCTTTGACGCTCCTACCGAAGACATGAAGGTCATAACGCCTTTGCTCTACCAAAGCGGTTATCTCACCATCAAGGGATATGACGAACTAACAGACCTTTACACCCTCGACCTCCCAAACAAGGAAATCAAGGTGGGGTTGTTTGAGAGTCTCCTGCCCAACTATCTCGAAGGCATGTATGCGCAAAATGGCGATGTAGCCATCGCCCAGATGTCCGTACACATTCGCCAAGGTGACATGGATGGAGCCTTGCAACTGCTACAGACCTTCCTCGGCACGGTGCCATACTGCAACGTCACTAATTACGAGGGTCACTACCAGCAGATGCTTTTCATCATCTTTACGCTCCTCACCGCCTACGTGGTAGATGTGGAGGTTCACACTCCCAACGGCAGAGTCGATATCGTGTTGCTCACCACCACCCAGCTCTACCTCATTGAGCTGAAATTAAACAAGAACGCCCAGACTGCGATGCAACAAATCAATCTCAAGAACTATGCCCAGCGCTTCGCACTCTCAGGAAAGCCTATCACCAAGGTGGGCATCAACTTCGATAGTACGACGGGCAACATCACGGACTGGGTGATAGAATGATAACTTCTCGAAAGAAATTAGAAGCTATGCAGATAGGCTGCACCAACATTTGATACCTTTGCTGATACTTCGCTGATACTTCTCGGTCGAAATTTCGAGAAGTATCAGCGAAGTTATACAACTATATATCAAAGCGTTACATTAGAATTCAGACACTACACTGAGACTTTGATACTTTTTTCTTGAAAACTTTTCCACACGGACTCCTTGACAAGCAAGAAGAAGAGAACAGCCTCCTCTATCCGTAAAATTTATGGCATCGCCTGATATAGTGCTATCTGTGCCGCCACCTTATTATATTCATTCTCCAGTCTTGACATTTGAGCCGACAGGAGGTTTTCTTGCGCAGTCAACACTTCGAGATAATTGCTGCTACCGTTCTGTTGGAGCAAGCGAGTGGATTTCACCGTGCCCTCCTACACAATGGCAGGTCAATGGTTCTCAACTACTTGCTCAACGACATAGAGGCTCAGCTCAACCCATCGAAGTTCTTCCGTGCCAATCGCCAGTACATCATCGGCATAGACAGCATCCAGCGCATCAATTTCCTCTTTTCTTCCAAGCTCTCCGTTTG
>DJSH01000056.1:0-2970 GCA_002440225.1 Candidatus Segatella violae | reverse complement strand
GATAGGTGACTTATCCTTCATTTTCCACTCTGAATTTAAGGGGTGTCCGTCCCACACGTTTCTTGAACATTCTGATGAAATGCTGCGTGTCTTGATAGCCCAACCGCTCCGCTATCTGATTGATGCCAAGGGTGGAGCTTAGTAGTTGTTTCTTAGCTTCATCCACAAGCGTCAACTGAATGTACTCCTGTGCAGTCTTTCCTGTCTCCTTCTTGATTAAGTCACCGAAGTAATTGGCTGAGAGACAAATTTTGTCAGCAAAGTAAGCCACCGATGGGAGACCTAACAGTACCGCCTTTCCACTCTCAAAATAATCGTGCAAAAGATACTCGAAACGTTGCAGAATGTCACTGTTTACTTTGCTGCGTGTCAAAAACTGACGGTCATAGAAACGAAGACAATAATCTAAAAACAACTCGATGTAGGCACAAAGCAAATCACGGCTGTGCTTGTCTATCGGGTTTTCCATTTCTTCCTGAATGCGGTGGAGCAAGTCCACGAGAATGTTCTGCTCCTTGTCCGACATGTGGAGAGCTTCGTTTTGGGCATACGAGAAGAAGGTGTATTTGCTCATTTTCTCGGCAAGGGAAGTGCCAAAGATAAGGTCGGGGTGAAAAATCAGCCCACTCACATCCTTGCTCAGTTCCTCTGTCTCATAGTCAACCTGTACCAGTTGACCAGGGGCAAAGCTCACTACTGTACCCTCTTGGTAATCGTAGTTCTGACGTCCGTATCTGAGTGTACAACCGATGCCATGCTTGATAAAAAGCGCATACACGCCATAGTGCATCTTGGCATGGTTCACCATGTGGCGAGCCTTGCGCAGGTCAACGACCGTGATCAAGGGATGAACTGTAGAGAAACCATACAGTTCATTATAAGTCTTGATGCTATCGAGTTGAATGATTTCGCCCATACCTTTATCTCCTATTTTATTCAAGTTCTATTTTGCTTTCTTTACACCGTCTTCAATATACAAACCCTTTTGTGGAGCTTTTGCCAGTTTCTCTCCCGTAAGGGTATAGATGCCCTTGCGGACTTTGCTGTTCTTTGCTCCGCTTTCTGATTTTACCGTAGAAACGCCAGTGGCATCATTGTCTGCCAATGATAGCGTGATATTCACAGTTCCAGAACTCAGCAAACTGCGAAGCCCTGCCTCAGAGGCATTGGATATTCGTCCCAATCGGGTATAAGACCAACTGTTGGAGCCATAAAAGATACAAATTTGGTTGCCTTGGTAGAGGATAACATCACCAGCCTGTGTGGTGATACTGCTGTTGCTCGTAGGCAGAGAGAACCCGATGTTGCCAACGGTCTCGAAATTGCCATAGCTTGAAGAACTGTAACTGATGTTTCCCTCTTGCAAGCGTTTCACCAATGCTCTTGTTGCACTATTGTCAACAAGAGCGACCTCTAACACGTGATTGTCTATTGTAATGTTCATTTTTGTTGATGTTAAGTTTGGGTTGTTTCCATCCGCATCCGTGAGGTTTCGCCCGTTCTCGTCGGGTTCGGAACTGCAAGCCGTCTGCACATTCAATATGAAGAGTGCCAACAATATAAAGATAAACGATTTTCTCATATAACGTAGTTTTGAAGATTTTATTTTCATTCCTAAACGATAGGCGTTATCCAAGTACTGAAGGGCAATATGACCTTTCATTTGTTGACTAGATAAGTTCTGTAGAACTGTTCGATTTTATCAAATGGTATCACATTCACCTTGTCATACAGGTCACAATGGCTGGCACCAGGCACGATGTAGAGTTGCTTGTTGTCGCCTTTCAAGAGTTTGAAGGCATCCTCACCCATATAACGTGAGTGTGCTTTCTCACCATGAACGATGAATACGGCATTTTGGATTTCGCCGGCATATTGCAATATCTGAGAATTCATGAATCCCAGATTGGAAGTCAAGTTCCACCCCTGTCCTGAATTGATGGAACGCTCGTGATAACCACGCTTTGTTTTGTAATAATCGTAGTAATCTTTCATAAACTGTGGAGCGTCGGCTGCTGGTTTCGGATTTATGACCGAACGCTTGTATGAACCATTGCGGTAATCCTCCGTGCGCTGCTTGCTCAACTCTACACGCATCTGATAACGTTGCTCTGCCGTACCCTTGTCAAAGTATCCATTGGTATTGACACGAGTCATATTATACATGGTGGAGGCAACTGTAGCCTTGATTCGAGGGTCGTTGGCGGCAGCATTGATGGCAAGACCACCCCAACCGCAGATGCCCAGGATTCCGATGCGGTCGGCATCGACAAGTTCGTTGGTAGAAAGATAATCCACTGCAGCACTGAAATCCTCTGTGTTCAAGTCTGGCGATGCCACATTGCGAGGTATGCCACCACTTTCACCTGTAAACGAAGGGTCGAAGGCGATAGTAAGGAAACCTCTCTCGGCAAGTGTTTGGGCGTAAAGCCCTGAGGCTTGTTCTTTCACCGCACCGAAAGGACCGCTCACCGCAATGGCAGGGAACTTGCCTGACGCTTTGCTTATCGCAGACATATTCTTCGGGATATACATGTCGGCGGCAAGCGTGATGCCAAAGCGATTGTGAAAGGTGATTTTCTTGTGTCTAACCTTACTGCTCTTGGGAAAAGTCTTGTCCCACTCATTGGTTAAATTCAATTTCTGTTCCTGTACTACAGGAGCATTGTACACTGCGTTGTCTTTTGCATTTTGAGAAAAGCTGTTGGTTGCAACAACCAACAAGCCCACGAAAAATAATAATCTTGTTTTCATCCTTATAGCGTTTTATAATGTACTAATAATTCACGCTGCAAAATTACAAGCAATATTCCAAAGTATTGGTGGATTTTTTATGGAAGAAATAACCAAGATTACGGATTAACCTTATTCTCGCATCACTCTTATACAATCCCGATCAAGATAGCACATGACTATGTAGATGAAAATAAAGCAGTATCTTGCCATGAGGTTTTGATACTGCTTATTTTC
>DJSH01000037.1:2038-27434 GCA_002440225.1 Candidatus Segatella violae | reverse complement strand
CATAATCCATCCACTTGGTAACCTCAGGCTTGCTATCGCAGGTGAACTTATGGCCATCGAAGTCGCCCACGAAATACTGGGTGGCAGAGCCTCCGAAAGGACCGCCTGGGTTGATGTTGCAGACGAGCATCCACTTTTCCTTGTCCGTGCCACGCACCTTCAGTTTCATCAAGTCTGGGCATTCCCAAACTCCACCATGGTTGCCATATCCCTCACCGAAGGCACTTTCGAGTTTCCAGTCTTTCAAGTTGTCGGAAGTATAGATTTCCATGTGCTGACCAGCAGCCAAGATCATGTTCCATTTCTTGATGTCCTCGTTCCAAAACATGTGTGGGTCACGGAAGTCAGGTACGCTGCTGGTAAGAATTGGGTTACCCGCGTACTTGGTAAAAGTCTTTCCACCATCTGTGCTGTAAGCCATACTCTGCGTCTGACTCTCTCCTGCGGAAGTATAAAGAGCAACGATGGCGTTCTTGCCGAAACCAGCAGTGTTGTTCTTATCGACAACGGCTGAGCCACTGAAAATCGTACCCAAGGCATCTGGCTGAACAGGGTCGCCATCGAAAGTCCAATGCACCAAGTCCTTGGAGGTAGAGTGTCCCCAAGTCATGTTCTCCCATTGGGAACCGTACGGATTGTGCTGGAAATACAGATTCCAGACACCATCCTTATAGAACATTCCGTTAGGGTCGTTCATCCAACCGTAAGCAGGAGTGTGGTGATAAACAGGCCGATACTGCTCACGATTCGTCATATCGAAGGAGTCAGAGAACTTCATCTCCTTCCAACAAGCGAGGGAACTCAAACCCACCTGATTATAATCACCATTCACATGGATGTCGAGTGCCAAGCCCTTCAAACCAGCGAACTCCTCTATATAGAGAGGCACGTAATAATCTACATGGTCTTTAGCCAAGCGAACATTCAAGACCTTCACCTGCTTGTTGTCGGCAATCACCTTGATATTGGCGATTTCCGCACTCTCCTGCACAGGAAGCAAGAGACATTTTTGCTGCTGGCTCTCCTGGCTGATGCGATAGAGGCAATGGTTATTGCTCAAGAAGGAAGTCTCCTGGGCATAACTGGCGATCAGACCGCAAAGAGTGACAAGTGCTGTGATAAATATCTTTTTCATATCTTTAAGATTGCATTTATTTATTAATCCTAATTTATATTGTTTATTCGATGTTTCTATTTAAATAATCCTGAAATACAATCCTTCTACCCATCAAGAAACTTACCTATTTTTATTTTCTAAAATTTCTTGTTTTCTGCCGCAGAATTTAAGAATTACCATGGAATCTTGCTTCCAATTATCGTTCATTAACTAACAAATATGTTGCAATATATATAAGACAATAAAAAGATTTTTCCATAATCATTAATATTGGCTTATCTTTAAATTGCTAACCTTTATATTGCCACCGTAGCTGTTGATACTCCAACAATTTTTCTGAATGCCGTAGATGCGGTTGGTATAACACACTGCATCGTTGATATACATCACACAGATGCTGTTGTCGGTGTAGATGGTGATGTTGTAAACGTTGTCGCTTGGACGAGCGAAGTTGTAGCCATCAATGCCATCGATGAAGCCCTTTCCGCCTTCACCCTCTTCCTCGAAGTTCACCTTGCGAGTGTTTTCGTCCTCGGGGTTAATAATCATAGAGTAGTACTTCTCGAAGACAGAAGCATTGTCGGCATATACGTTAGAACTTGTTCCACGAACCAAAGAGATGCCGAACTTATCCATGTTGCCAGAAGTAGTGACGATGAAGCTCAACTTGTTGTGATAACCGAGACGGCTCATGAGCATGTAAGCATTGTCGCCCGACAAGGTGTAAGTGCCATCAGAGGCTGTCATACCATTTTGAGCCTTCACCTCAACCTCACACTCCTTATTATATTTATTGCTGATAGTTTCCACCTCACCGAGGGTCAGCGTACCATCCTCATGCTGGATGAGTTTGTGAGCAACAAGGTTACCTGCCCATTCTGGCTCAGCAGGAGAAGCACCCACTTCGGTATTGTCCTTGCCCTTGCGAGTAGGACACCATCCCCAGATGTAACGGTTGGTACCATCGCTTGCCGTCTTACCTGCATAGAAACCACGGCTGTCGAGGAAGCCCTCGTGACTGTCAGGCCAGATGCCAGCGTCGTTAGCTGTGCATGCCTTCAACTCGTCAAGAGTTCTACCTTTAAAGTACTGCACCCTGCGCATGAACGAACTCTTGTCGCTGTATACGAGATACCACCAGTCACCCATTTTGAAGACATCAGGGCACTCATAGAAGCGATCCCACATCATGGTCATAAACGTGCCGTTGTCATTCCAAGACTTCAAGTCATCGGAGATAAAGTCGGCGATAACCCCCTTACCATTCTTGGTGGTAGCTATCAACATGTGATACTTGCCATCGTCACCCTTGAAGAGGAATGGGTCACGGAAGTCATCTTTGCTATAGCCGTAGTCGTCACCTTTGAGGATGAAAGACTTGCACTTGGTCCAAGTTTTGAAGTCAGATGAGGTGGCATACATGACAGCTTGACTATTGTCAGAAGCTGAAGGGTTGTACTTGTTGCCTGTATAGAACGTATAATAGAGTTTACTGTCCTCATTATAGATGGTGGCACCTGTACCGATAGCCGCATCCTGCTCGTTGATATTACCGCAGGAAATCAACTCGCCGAGTGATTCGTAGTTGGCGGCATCCTTGGTGCTCACCGCCCAGATAGGATGGTAAGTGCCAACAGGATTAGGACGGAAGTCTTGCAAGTACAAAACCTTGAAGTCGCCAACCACAGGATCGTAGAAAGGCATAGGGTCACCCACATAGCCTACGGCTGGCTTGTAGTAAGTACCTTGTGAAGTCTCGTCGGTAGAGCTGAAGTAAGTGGTGGTAGACCAGTCTTTCTGCTCAACGGTAGCATCATTTTCGCTGCAAGAGGCGAGCTGCATGACGAGGCATGAAGCCAATATAATAGAACTCATCATTGTTTTCATTTTGATTCAATTTTTATTTGTTCATAAGATAATTGAAAGCATTCAATGTCATCGTTTCGATGTTTTTGTGGAACTTCACTGTATAGTTTTCGTTCACACTATACCAATCATAGCAACC
Source organism: Candidatus Segatella violae (assembly GCA_002440225.1). GTDB lineage: Bacteria > Bacteroidota > Bacteroidia > Bacteroidales > Bacteroidaceae > Prevotella > Prevotella violae. Next base: position 24,312 of record DJSH01000037.1, on the reverse strand, counting down.
AGAGCCAATGCAAAGAGTCTTTCCAGATGTGCCTTCTGCAGGGAACTCCCATACTACGATAGCACCATCACCACCATAACCAAGGTCAATACCACCTGTAGCTTCTCTCCAAGCAGCATAGTCTGCATAGCCACCCCAGTCGGAGCCAATGTGCCATTGTGCCGTAGAGTTGGTGATGCAATAATCCTTATCTGTGGTATAGACGCTATTGGCATCAGCACCTTTCACGAGGTTTTGGTAAAGGGCATGGTCTGTATGACCTGTCATCTTGAAGTCCCAAGGACCTCCACAAGTCTCAGCGTCAGTCTCTACTTGTCCCCAGCAGTTGTTTGGTACTGCACCGTTCTTGGTGATGCCCAGCTCACCAGGCATGTTGGTAGCGTAGCGAGTGAAGAGGAAAGAACCACCGTTTTTATAGAAGTCCTTTAGTTGTGGAATTGCTTCTATCGCCTCAGGTGCAGCTTTCTCGAAAGTAGTTTTTCCGTCCACGCCACCGTCCTTGTGGAAGTGCCACCAGATGACCTTGCACTCGCTCAAGTCGATGCTACTGTTCTTGATATCTGTGAAGGAAGCATAGAGTGAGTTAGGAATGCTCTGCAACATCCAGCTGCAAGCTGTCCTTTCCTCCATATTCAACTCGTCCATGCTCTGTTCCAGACCGACATAGAGAGCCTGTGGCTTGTCTATCTGCTTCACGATCACGGTGTAAGTGCTGTTAGCCGTATTGTTGCTGACAGTGTAGTTTACTGGGGTAGTGAAATCTGTTGCAACACCAGAAGCAGGAGAAATGGTTGCATTCTCGCTATAGTTGATGGTTGGAGTTAAGCTCTTGATGTCCAAGGAGGCAGGAACGTAGACTATGATGGTCTTGCCGCCCTCATTGATGGTACCTACATACGTGTCATTGATCTTGAAAGATGTAATCTTAGCCTCGTCTCTATGAGCCTTGATAGTCCAGTCGAGGAAGACATCGCCGTTGGTGACGTGCACGGTTTGCGGAGCCGACATATTGAGCTTGTCATTCACATTGACGTTGCTCTTAGCACCATCACTGAGGCTCAACTTAGCGACACTCATGTGCGAAATGTCGTAGGTTTCAGGCACTCGCACGGTAATGGTGCGAGTGGTCTTGTCAATGGAACCATCGTAGTTGTCGAGAGCCAATTCCGTGATGGAGCAGCTTCCTGTCAGATTCAAGTCTGATACATTATCATCACTGCAAGCAGTGAGGGCCAAGACGGCCATGAGCATAAATAAAATCTTTTTCATATTACCATTCTCCTATATTCTGGGTGTAATGTCCTTGTGATGCTGCCACCTGTGAGTAAGGTATTGGCAAATATTCATTCTTGTTCTTGGTAAAGTGGGCCGAGCTGTAGATGGAGCAGTTGTCAGCCTCACCAGCAAAGTACTTGTTGAGCACGCTGTCTGCCACCCCCCATCTCACGAGGTCGAAGAAACGTTCGCTCTCCATACCCATCTCCAAGCGGCGCTCCATCTTGACGATTTTCAAGGCTTCCTCTGCGCTATAGTTGCCGTCGTAGGTAGAGATGTTAAACTTCACACCGTAGTCGGTTGGGTAGTTGGCGATCATACCTGTGCTCTGCTTAGCACGTTTGCGGATTTCGTTGACCAAAGAGATGGCCTTGCTTGCATCACCCAACTGAGCATAAGCCTCAGCACGCTCCAAGAGCACGTCGGCATAACGGAACACGATACGATTCATGGAAGAACCCCACCAAGAACCCTTGATAAGATAGCCACTCTCTGGATCTACGTTCTGTTTCAGGGTTACATAATAGCCATAGAGGCCATTGGAACGGCTCCATGTGGAAGTCTCGTCCATGATGTATTTCTTATTAAACTCGTATGGTAAACCCGGAATGCCTACGGTTAGGAAGAGGCGAGGGTCTGCGTAGTCTCCACTCTTGTCGTAGTCCTTATTATTATAGGTGTCGATGTAAGGGTGACCTTCGGCATCAGTGCGGAAAGCGTTGACCAAGTTCTGGCTTGGCTTGTAGAAATCGCAACCACCATCGGTGACACCAGGGATGTTAGGTACGATCAGCCCATAGCTCCAGTTCAAGTTACCATACTTGGTACCGTCGTTCATGGAGTACTGCATCGCCCAGATGCTCTCCTTTCCATTCTCATATTGTGGCTCAGGACGGAAATTGTTGTGGAAGTCACTTTCCAAGCCGAAACCACCTGCTGAGTATATGGAAGGGTCGCTATATTTGATGACCATGTTGAGGTCATCTTGATTGATACTTGTCACCTCATTCTTTGTTGGGTCATCCTGACGATAAGCCTTGTAGATATACAACTTGGTCAAGAAGGCGGCTGCAGCAGCCTTGGTAGGACGGCCCTTGTCGCTCTGAGTGACAGGGAGCACATCGTAGGCAGCCTTCACGTCGTTGATGATTTGCTGCCACCCCTCGTCGTTGGTGAACTCTGTGTTAGAGAGGTTGTTATACTCATCTTGGCTGAGGTTTGCGTTCATGATGAACGGAATGTTCTTGTAGAGACGCTTCAAGAGAAAATGAGCATAGCCACGGAGGAACTTCATCTCGCCCAAGCGCTGCTCCTTCAACTTGTAGTTGTCGCTGGTCTGCTCAAGCAGGGCTATGGCTGAGTTGACACGAGAGATGCAGTTGTAGAGACGCACCCACATGTCGTTGATGTTCCAGTTGGTGGTCAACACACCCTGCTCAATCTCCAACTGATGGAACACGTCACCGTCGCTGGTACCATTGCCGCCTTTGTAGGCATCGTCGCTGCGCACGTCGAAGTTCCACATAGAGAACGAAGAGTTGATGTCTTCTGCAGTGGTGAAAATAGCATAAGCCGAGATAACGAGGTTATCCACATTACTTGGGTTCTTCACCTGGTCGTTGTCCAAGACACCTTGAGGCTTCTGCTCCTCCAAGAAGTCGGAGCAGCTTGTTGCACCAGCGAGGGCAAAAATCATGAAAGCTGAATATATTATTTTTTTCATGTTGATGTTTTTTAGAATGTTACGTTAAGACCGAATGTGATGTTGAGAGGAATAGGGTAGCCATAGTTTGGATTTTCTGGATCAACACCAGTGAAGCTACAACTCTTGATGGTGAACAAGTTCTGTGCACTGACATACATACGCAAGCGTTGCATGGCAAGCTTGGACATGATAGCCTGTGGGAAGTTGTAGCCCAACTGGATGGTGCGCAATTTCAAGTAGCTTCCGTTCTCAACCCAATAAGAAGACACACGCTTCTCGTTGTTGTTGTCGGAGAGTGATAAGGCAGGGATGTTGCTGTCAGGGGTGGATGCGCTCCAAGCATCGAGCAAACGCTTACCCTTGTTCAAAAAGCCGATGTTAAGACCTGCCCAAATATCTGTCTCCTTCTTCAAGTCTGAGATGATGTCAACACCCTGAACGCCCTGAAAGAACGCAGTGAAGTCGAAGTTTTTGTACTCCAAGTAGATGTTGAAACCATATGTGAAATCAGGCACTGGGTTGTAGATCCAGTCTTGGTCAGCCTCTGTAATCTTGCCGTCGCCATTCAAGTCCTTCCAGCGGATACGACCTAAGCCTGCACCTTCCTGCGTGGCGTGGTTGTCGATTTCCTCCTGGCTTTTGAAGATGCCGTCTGCCACATAACCAACCTGGGCACCCATAGGATGACCAATGACGCTTTTCACACCGTTACCTCCAAAAGTACCGTTGGCTGCAACAGTTGTTGGTAATGCTGTAATCTTGTTGCGATAAGAAGAGATGTTGGCAGTGATGTCGTATTTCAAGCCGAAGTGTGTCTGGTTGCGGTAACCGATATTGAATTCGAAACCATTGTTCACCATCTCACCAGCGTTGATCCACTGAGAACTGCCCTCACCCATGACAGCGATACCTGGCATGTTGACGAGGATGTTCTTGGTCTTCTTGTAGTACCAGTCAAAGTTTCCGTAGAGTGTGTTGCGGAAGAATGCGAAATCAAAACCAAGGTCGGTCTGCGTGGTGGTCTCCCACTTGATGTCATCGTTACCGATTTGGTTGCGCTTGAAGCCTGATGCCAAGGTGCTGCCTCCGTTGGTACCTGCGATGTCATAAGAAGTACCGTAGCTCTGACCACCATTCTCGTTGACACCATAGTTGCTCACATAGAGAGTATAACGAGCGAGGTTGTCAATTTCCTGGTTACCAGTCTGACCCCAAGAAGCACGAATCTTCAAGTCATCAATCCAGGAAGCCTTCTTCAGAAAGTTCTCCTGGTTGATACGCCAACCTACAGATATAGATGGGAAGGTAGCATAGCGGTTGTTCTTACCGAAACGAGAGCTACCATCACGTCGGATTGTAAAGGAAGCCATGTACTTGTCGGCATAGTTGTAGTTTGCCTTGCCAAAAAATGATACAAGTGAATAACCAGAGCCGCCACCGTAAGCCTGTGGGTTGGTGGTACCTGCGTCTGGCCACATATAGTCTGGGTTCAAGATGGAGAAGCCCTCCTTGTAACCAGAGAAGTTGATGTCATCCTCACGGTTCAACTCCATACCAGCCATCAAGTCGATGCTATTCTTACCAAGTTCCATGTTGTAGGTGGCAACAGCGTTCCACATCCACTTGGTCCAGTGCTCCTGCTTGGCCTCAACACCATTCTTGCTGTTGGCAACGTTGCCTTCTGTCACTGGATAGGTGAAGATACGCTGTTGCTTTTGTGAATAGTCAAGACCGAAGGTTGTGCGGATGTTGAAGCCCTTGAATGGGTTGATATTCAAGTAAGCATCGCCAAACATACGCCAATAAGTATAGCGGTTATCTTTGTTGCGCTCCAATACAGCCACAGGGTTGTAGCGGTCTGGATAACCACCTACAGGACCAGCATAGTTGCCATCTTCTGTATAAATAGGAAGAGAAGGGTTGAACTGCAATACATTCTGCAAGAAACCACTAGGAGCCTGTACCTCAGAAGTACGATTCACTGTGAAGTGTTCACCCACGGTTAGCATTTTGTTCTTCAAAAGTTTGTACTCTGTGTTCATACGAGCAGAGAAACGATTGAAGTCTGATGTTTTGATAATACCTAAGTTCTTATAATAGCCCAAAGAGAAGAAACTGCTTCCCTTGTCGGAACCGTTGCTTACAGATACATTGTACTGCTGGATGACACCCATGCGTGTGGTCTCGTCAAACCAGTCGGTGTCGGCAGCTGGAGTTGTTCCTGCATCATCCAAGTACTTCTTCATAGAGATGCCGTTGAGCACAGGAGTGCCCTGGGCGTTGTAACCCCAGTCGTAACGATAGCCAAGGCCATTGGTGTTAGGGTCCATGCCGTCATTAACGTATGCCTGCCACATCACCTGTCCATATTCTTTGGCATTCAAGACCTTCATCTTGTGCGCATAGGTAGAAACGGCGATGGAGCCATCGAAGTCAACCTTGATCTTGCCATCCTTACCTTTCTTGGTGGTGATGATGATGACACCGTTGGCAGCACGACTACCATAGATGGAGGAAGAAGCAGCATCCTTCAAAACTTGAATACTCTCGATGTCGTTACCGTTAAGCTCGTGCATACCTGCCTTGGTAGGAACACCATCGATGATATAAAGCGGGTCGTTGTTGTTTAAAGTTCCGATACCACGGATACGTACGGTGGCTGTACCAGATGGTGAACCATCAGCGGTGATGTTCATGCCTGGCACACGACCTTGGAGAGCCTTGATAGGGTTGTTCTCGTTCTGCTTGGCAATCTCGTCGACACTGACCACAGAGATGGCACCAGTCAAGTCAGCCTTTCGTTGAGTAGTGTATCCTGTGACTACAACTTCGTTCAAGTCATTAGCCACTTCCTTTAATGATATTTCCATATTGGCCGAAGCCTTCACTTCTTGAGTTTCATAACCAATATAAGAGATGACGAGAGTTGCACCTGAAGCACATTCGATATGGAACTTACCATCGAAGTCAGTAACAGTACCAAGCTTCGTACCTTTAACCATAACAGATGCACCAATGACACTCTCTCCAGTAGTAGGGTCAGTAACAACACCACTTACATTTACTTGTTGAGCATTTGCAATAGTACAAAATGCACAGAGCGTTGAGCTCATCAGTAATTTTGAAAGATTGTTCATACTATTTGTTGTTTTAAATTTCAAAATTGTTATTGTTTTGATTTCTGCCGCAAAATTAGTCAAAGGGCGGCATAAGAAATAAAAAAAATCGTTCCTGTAACGATAAATATGTTACATGAAACGATTTTCTAATCTTTCGTAATGATTTTAAAGTACTGATTTTGGGGACTTTAATTCTGTTCTCCTCGAAGTTCCGTCGGGAGAATTCCAAACTGTTTTTTGAAGCAAGTGGAGAAATATCCCGGCACGGCAAAACCTACTTCGGTTGCCACCTCAGAGATGGTCTTGTCGGTTTGTTGCAAGAGCGTGTAGGCTCTCTGCATTCTCATCTCCTTTAGAAGCTCTGCAGGGGTTTTACCCGTCATCGCCTTCACCTTGCGATAAAGTTGTACCTTGCTCAGCTGCATCTCCGCCCCCAAGTCGTCCATTTTTAGGTCGGCATCGCCCATTCGCTCAATCACCTTCTTCTTGAAGCGGTCGATGAAGTATCGCTCGCTCTCATCAAGCATGGTGAGTTCAGACCTCCACTCCTCCTTGTTTTTCGCACCACTTTCGGCTATATTGCGAGCCGCTTCCTGCTTCAGCTGGAGTTTCTTCCTATATACCTTATATATATAGTAGATGACGACGAGCAAAAACAAGACGATAGCAAAGGCTATCACAATCATCCATTGCTGCAAACGAGCCATCCATGTGTAACGATCGAGACTGTGGGAGATATGGTTCATATCCTGAACCTTCGACTCCAGTTCTTGATACTGCAAGTTGATGGCATCGCAATTCTCAGGGGTGGCGAGGAACGACTGCATATAGTTGTCCTTCTTGTAAGGTTTGCCTTCAAGGATATTCATGGCGAGGACGATGACTTTCTCACCTTGGGTAGGATACACATAAGAGGCGGCAAACATTCCTCGCTTCACTCTATCCACTCCTTCCCATATACCAGGCAAGCCATCAATGCCCACGATCTTCATCTGTTTTTCGAGACCTCTAGCTTTCGCCGCCTCAAAGGCACCGATGGCACAAAGATCGTTATGTCCAAACACTCCTTCGGCATGACCACCCTTGTCTAAGTATTTTCCAAATAATTCTTGGGCGAGTTCTATCTTCCAGTTACTATCCAAGGTAACCACCTTGATGCTTGGATATTTCTTCATCACCTCCATGAAGCCACGATGACGCTCTATCACTGGTGAAGCATCCTTCAAGCCTGTGATTTCCACCACCGTGCCCTTTCCTTTCAACTTTTCTGCCATGAAGCGAGCCACCACTCGCCCAGCCTCCACATTATCGCCACCGATATAAGCGGTATAATGTGGATTCTCTGTTTTTCTATCAAAGAGGATGACAGGGATGTCCTTGCGATAAGCACGTTCGATGGCTGGGGTGACATCATTCACATTGTCTGGTGCCACCACTATCAAATCCACTTTCTTGTTGATCATGCTGTCTATCTGCCGAGCCTGCAGCTTTCCGTCATTCTCGGCAGTAGTAAACCACAAATCGACATTCTTATACTGATACTGCGCCAAGCGCATCTCATTGTTCACTTTCTCCCGCCATTTTCCGCTACAGCATTGCGACACACCTATCACCACCTGGCGTTCGGTGCAGGAGGTGAGAGCGAGGACGAGGAGAAACATCATCACCCATAGATGAAACAAACACTTATATGTACTCTTCATGTTTGGTATTATTGTATAATGGATAAACTTCGACATCCATTTCTATTTTTTTCGAGTTTTTGCATCAAGCTCCCCATTAAACCTCTTTCATTCGCTTGAGTTCCCATCCCTCAAACTGCATGATAATGAGATGAAGCTTCGTGCCTTGACGCAAAGCCTCAACCCTAGGAGCCTCAGCATAGCGATGAATTTGCGCCACCGCCTCACGCCATTGCTTCTCGCCCTTGGTCATCGGCTTGCCATCTTCCGTAAACTCCCCCTCCACGATGGCAGAGAATTCTTTCTTTGACAAGACCTTCAGTTCCAATATATAACTATGCTGACTAGCATAATGAGTAAGGTCTGGCAAAAGGAAGAAATCACAATTGCCATGACTCAACTCCAACTCTGGCGCCGTGATATAGTAATCATTCAGATTCAGGTAAGCCATGAAGAAACCTTGCAAGTTTCGCTCAGCCTCTATGCCATCACGCACCGACGACACCTTGGCGTAGGCATCTGCCATAAATTGCAAGCCTTCCTCCCACTTGCCATCATACGCCATATCATAATAGTAATCGGTAAGCTTGTTGGTATCTACGTATGCCTTCGCCTGATATTCCTCTTCCAGATAACCATAATATTGCTTGCGCACGTTGTTGTTTGGAATACCCAATATGAGTTTAGAACCGCGAGTACCCTTGATGGTGAGCATGCCATAATAGAACAACAAGCTTGGGAATATCTCAGCCTTCGGAATCTGATAGGCAGAGAATGACTCGTAGAGCTGAGCCGTAATCTGTCCCTCTTCCGCAATCTTGCGAATAATGCCCTTGCGCTCGCCATCTAACTTGTCAAACTGAAGCAATTTCTTCATCTTTCCATAATCGGTGCGAGTGTTAGGGTCTATCATTTCCTCTGGTGCATGTCCATAATCCATGTAGTTGCGAAGATAATAGAGCACCATGTCGCAATTAAAAACTCGGCTTTGAGTTTCCAACGCTCCCTTGGCAAAGCAATAGTTGTCGTACCAAGGTTTCATATCATTGATGATGGCCTCGATGTCGCTGTCCGGGCGTATCAAGCCATTATCTCTATAATATGTAAAAATATCGCGTACATCCTCTGTTGAGAAGCCCAACATCTGGTTGAATTCCTCCTTGGTGGAAATATGCCAACCGATATTGAAGCCACTGGTCACGTCATCCAAGGTCACAGGACTGACACCCGTGATAAAGATTCGTTCAAAGTTGCCCTTGAACTTCTTGAACACATCACGATAGAAGCCGTCGGCATGGGTAATGGCATGATACACTTTCTCGCCACGCTCATTGAGGATGACATTGGTAAAGTTGTCGTACTCATCGACTATCAGATAAAGCGGATATTTGTGCGACTTGGCAGCTTTGAATATCAGTTCCAATTTTTCCTCGAAATCTTCCTGAGCAAGAATTTCCTCTTTCTCGGCTTGGTAATAAACTGCATATTGACGCACGAAAGCATCGAGATTGATGCTCAAGTAGGAGTTGAACTTGTCCTCCAACTTATCGATATTGCCCGTTATCTGAGAGAAATCCAAGAACAACACCTGATATTTTCCCTGCAAAGGCGTAGGATGCTGACCTATCCACAAATTGCCAAAAAGCTTTTGGAAATCATCGCTTTGCGAACAGTCATAGTAAGAGTAGAGCATACTAAGGAATATGCTCTTTCCGAAACGACGTGGGCGAACGAAGAAGAGATTGCTTGGCTGCTTCTCCAACTCAGGGATGAACATCGTTTTATCCACATAATACTGATTCTGCTCTATCACATTGGCAAAATCAGATACTCCGTAAGGTACTCGTTTTACTTGCTGTTCCATAACTGTTTTAACTTTTAACTCGCTTTCGCATGCAAAAATAAGAAAACTTTTTTAAATATCACTCATTTATTCTTCTTTATTTTGCCATCATAGGGTCAAAACACAATTATAGGCAGATTTCCACCAAGGAAACCTGCCTATAATCCTACATATAATATCACAAGTTCTTGACAACATGATTACTCATCGAGAACTTAGAGTTATCTTACAATGCCAATTTATGAACCTTCACGTTCTTATACGCTGCCTTGCCATCCTTGCTATAGAACTTCACGTTCTCGTATGGAGCCACAGGGAAGACGAGGTTGGTCATGGCGATGCGACCGTTATCCACAAAGAGCTCCACCGATGACTTATCCACGAAGATGTCAACATGATAGGTCTTCTTGCCATTCTCGCAGAGGCTCAACGGAGCCCATGTGGCGAGGGCGAAGTCGTTCTTGTAGTTGATGGAGTTCTCGATGCGGGCTGGTTGCTTGCCTTCTGCGGCACGCTGCTTGTCCCAAGCCTTCTCGATGTCGTGAGGTTCAGCCTGCTTACCGAAGTCGGTGAGACCGCTCTCAGTTCTATCCATCACCACCTTGCCTTGCTTCATGTCGAAGTAAATCAAGGTACGCTCACGCTTGTTGTTGGAAATTTCGATGCCAGCGATGCCATTCTCATCTGGAGTTACATCAGCCTCAATCTCGAATGCGCCATTCATGTTGGCTGCTACTGCTGAATATTCCTTCGCATTCTCGGCTGTTACATCTGCATCACCCAACTCCTTGGTGTTCTTGCGAAGCGCATAAGCCTCTGGGGCTACATCCTCTGAAACATAGTACTTGCCGTTCTGCTCATAGAGCTTCAACTCTCGTGGCAATCCATTGGCACCACGGTTCTGCTTGAACGGAGTGAGGTTGGCATACTGCCAGTTGCTCATCCAAGTCATTGCCAAAACACGGTCGCCCGTGTTGGAGAAGGTAACGGTAGCGTAGTGGTCCTTACCCCAGTCGAGCCATTTTACGTCGTTGGCATCAGGACAAGTGAAGTTCTTGCCATCGAAATCGCCCACGAAATACTCGGTGGCACTTCCACCAAACCAACAACCTGGGTTGATGTTCATCGTCATCACCCACTTCATGTTCTTCTTATCGCCGTTCACTGGCAACTGGAAGAAGTCTGGGCACTCATACTGACATGGCTGCTGTCCGATTCCTTTACCAAAGGCACTCACGTAATCCCACTTTTTGAGATTCTTCGACTTGTACAGGCGCATCTCCTTGTCGGCAGAGACAATCATGTACCAGCACTTGCCCTTCTCATACCAGAACACCTTTGGGTCGCGGAAGTCCTTCAAGCCATCGAAAGGAGTCAACACAGGGTTGCCCTCATATTTTGTAAAGGTACGACCATTGTCGGTACTATAAGCCATGCACTGCACTTCGTCGTGATTCACACTGTTGTTGGTGTAAAGGGCGATGATGGCGTTCTTGCCATAGCCTGCCGTATTACGCTTGTCGAGAACGGAGCTACCTGAGAAAATATGACCTATCGGGTCACGGGCGATGGCTGGGTCGAGATGCTCCCAATGGATGAGGTCCTTGCTTACGGCATGTCCCCAGTGCATGTTGCCCCACTTGCTTCCGTATGGATTGTATTGGAAATAGAGATGATACTCGCCATCCTTATACACCATTCCGTTAGGGTCGTTCATCCAACCATAGAGCGGAGTGAAGTGATAAGATGGACGATAGTAATCGGTGTTGGTGGTGTCGAAGGTATCGCTTAGCTTCATCAGATTGAGTGCCAAGGCATCCTTCTTCAAGCCGAGGATCTTGACTGTAGCCGCCTTGCCTTTGCCGAGAGCAAATGGCACATAATAATCGGAACCATTCTGAGCCAGGCGAACGTCCATCCAGGTATCCTCCTTGCTACCTGTGTCGAGCAACACCTGAGCCTCATCCTTCTCCTCCTGAATAGGAAGAAGAAGATACTTGGTAGGATTCTCCACCTTGATAATCGTAGTATCACCCTTGTGTTCGATATTCATCTTCTGAGCGAAAGCAGAAGGAGCGGCAGTTGCCATCATCATGAGGCAAGCAGCCTTGGTAATCATTGAATTGGATTTCATGATCGTTTTGTTTTTAAATTGTTAGCGTTATTGTTTATTTTGATTTCTTGCTTGATTTCTCGTTTTCGACAAGATGTCTTGATTTCGACAAGATATCTTGCTTCTTGTTTTCGATGGCAAAGTTACGGAAAAGCAAGGAATCTTGCAATAAACTCCGTTTCTTATGATACAAAAAATCGTTCATGTAACATATTTGCTATTACATGAACGATTATTCTCTCGAAAGTTTTAGCCTATCATATAGGTTGCATAGGTTTATACTTCCCCCATCAACCATTTCAATGCATTGATACGCTTAATGCCATCATAATCTGCCGTCGGGTCTTCATCGAGCGTCAAGATAAACTTAGGATATTGATCCTTGATTTGCTGAAGCGAAGCCAACTCACGCTTCAAGGTGTTCTCATCCCTCACCGTGGCTGCTACCTGATAGTAAGTAATACCATTCTCATCGATGGCTACAAAATCCACCTCCAAGTTATCCATCTTACCAATATACACTTTCTTCTGACGACGCAAGAGTTCAAGATAAACGATATTCTCCAAGATACGTCCAGCATCAAAGGAGCGAGAGCCAAGCAGCATTCGTCGCAAACCAATATCCACCAAATAGTATTTTCCCAATGTCTTAAGCAGCTGCCTACCTTTGATATTATACCGCTTCACTTCATAGAGGAAGAAAGACTCGCAAAGTGTAGATAGATATTTCTCCACTGTCTTTTGGTCTATCTTTCGTCCATCAGCCGTCATCAAGTCAGCAATACGTTTCGTGGAGAGAATATTACCAATATTATCTGCCGTAAAACGAATCACGCTCTCCAGCATCATCACATCCGAAAGTTTGTTTCTACTCATGATGTCTTTCACCACAATCGTATTGTAAACGGCATTCAGATAATCGCTGATTTCATTTGTCGTATCCAATTCCAATGTATATGGAAAACTACTCTTGCTCACATATTCAATATAAGCCTTAGAAAGATTATCAGCTCCACCCACACCTTTCACATACTCCTTAAAAGACAATGGAAGCATCGCTATCTCCACATACCTACCAGACAAGAGCGTAGCTATTTCGCTTGATAGCATGTAGGCATTCGAACCTGTTACATATAAATCTACCATTGGCTTCAAGTTGAGACTATTGATGATGTCAGGAAAATCCCCGACATGTTGTATCTCATCAAAAAAGATATAAGTAATCTTATCTTGATGTATGAGAGGCTTGACGTAATCATACAGTTTTCGAGGGTCTCTCAATTCTATGAAATCATAGTCCTCAAAATTAAGATAGACGATTTGGTCTTGCACGATTCCATGAGCCAAAAGCCAATCACGATAAATCTCCATAATAGTTGATTTACCGCAACGGCGAATGCCTGTAATTACCTTGATTAACTTTTTATCCTTGAAAGCTATCAGCTTTTGTAGATATTCTTGTCGTTCTATTCTCTTCATTTTTTGCTATTTTAAATACCACACTGCAAATATACATATTTTTTAGGAATCCTAATACTAAAAGCGCATATATTAAGAAAGTTTTAGGAACGCATTCCTAAAACTTTTGTGTTTCGATAACTTTTAGGAGTTTAGACTCTAAAACTTCTCATTTTTTATTAATCATAACTTATAAAAACACTCATTCTGCCCTTTTTATTTGGTACGATTAATAAAATTATCATGCCCTGCCCCTGCAAACTTCGCCAATATGCCGTGGTAGGAGAATTAATATGTGCGGTCTGAGTGCTGTGTTACGATTGCCGCCACACTTTACAAAACACTAATAATCAACAGCTTACAATACATTTGTGTAGTGTGCGGTCATTTTTGCAATTTCTTCCTAACGACCCACTGAGCCCATATCTATCAAACATAAATATTTATCGCAAGAAAAAATCACCACAAAAGTTTGGAGATATGAGTTCTTTTCATTACCTTTGCATTCGTCATTCTGCGGATTGCCAACAATGAGTTGCTGGCGTTAATCTGCCGCTTGGCTCTATTTTATGGAAACGGCGTTTACTGCGTTTTTCTTCTGATGTATTGGAAATTAGGGACTTCCAAATGAGCTTCAGATAAAGAACAAGGTGGACGCTTACACCTTGCGTGTATATACATGGCACAAATGCGCCCTTTCGTCAAGAAGGGGTGCATCTTGTGCTATTCATCATATACATCTAACTTGGCGTAGGCTTCTGCACTTTATTCTTTGAGCTCAAAGGTCCCCTAATACCTCAATACACAAAGGATGGCTGGTACAGAACTCCTACGCCATTTCTTTTGATAGGAAACACTTAACCATCAACTTTCTGCTTGGGGAGTCAGTAGAATAAAAAAACTAAGTGGATAGATGGCAAACGACAATCTTACAAATGCCAAATTGGCTAAGAAGGATGAGTTTTACACCCAATATTATGACATTGAAAAGGAAATGAACGCATACTTGGAATATGACCAAGATGTGTTCAAAGGAAAAACTATCCTTCTACCATGCGATGACCCAGAATGGAGCAATTTTACTAAATACTTCGCTCAAAACTTCGACTTCTTTGGACTAAAAAAGTTGATTAGCACCAGCTATGCCCCAGAAAGCAAGAAATACAAATATGGATATCAGCCTTCCTTATTTGAAACGGAAGACATAAAATTTGATAAGGACAAGACCTTAACACATGGCAAGATTTTCATTCTTGAGCGTAATGACACCTCTAAACCCAAAATAGATGTGGACGATTTGAAATGGGATTACTTGGATGGGGATGGAGATTTCAGAAGTGAAGAAGTCAAAAAACTTCGTGACGAATCTGACATTATTATCACAAACCCTCCTTTCTCTTTGTTCAGGGAATTCTTCACTTGGATAGTGGAAGCCAACAAACAATTTGCTATCATCGGAAATATTAACGCCATCACTTACAAAGATGTATTCCCATATATCAAGGACAACAAAGTTTGGACAGGGGCAACCAATTTCAATACAGGAATGTACTTCCGAGTACCTGACAATTTCGTTTATGCACCAACCTATAAATTCGACAAGGAACGAGATGGTGTAAAGGTGAATCGAGTTCCTAACACTTGTTGGTTTACCAACATGGACCATGGTCGTCGCCATGAACCACTTCCACTTATGAAAATGGAAGACAACTTAAAGTTCACTAAGCACAAAGAGTTGAAAGGGCGTAAATCTTACATTCATTATGCCAATTATGATGCTATAGATGTACCATACACAGACCTAATCCCATCAGATTATGACGGAATCATGGGAGTGCCCAAGTCTTTTCTTGATAAATATTGTCCTGACCAATTTGAAATTATTGGTTGTGCGGAAGGTAACTCAGGAAAAGAGTTAGGTTTGAAGCCTTTCGATAGAGAATTGAAAAAGCTAAACAAAAGCTTACGTGATGGTCAACTGTACTACATGGAGAATGGCATCCCACAGAAACCATACGCAAGAATATTAATTAAAGCTAAAAAGTAAACGCTTATGAAGACAACTTTGCATACAGACTGGACGATTGCAGAAATCTGCAAGGGTTTCCAATACAACAAAAATGAAGGAAAAGGCTTGTATGGGTTGGATGGCCAACTAACCATTCAGCCTGAATACCAACGCAACTATATCTATGACGATGGCCAGAAAGATGTCGCAGTCATCAACTCGTTATTGAAGGGCTATCCTATCGGATTGATATACTTCAACAAAACCAAGGATGGGCAATATGAGATTCTTGATGGTCAGCAGCGTATAACAAGTATTGGCCGCTTTGTAATTAACTACTTGGCTATTAAAATAGTAGGAAGAGAGACCTACATCGGCGGACTTGACGAAGAGCAAAAAGAACGCTTTCTAAACACCAAACTTACGATTTATGTATGTGAAGGTGAAGAACAAGAAATCAAACAGTGGTTCGAAACCATCAACATCGTTGGCATCCCCTTGAATGCGCAAGAATTACTCAACGCCATCTATTCAGGTCCATTCATCACAGCCGCTAAAGCCGAGTTTAGCAACAGCCATAACATGAACCATCACAAATGGGCTGCATACATAAAAGGCAATGTTAAGCGTCAAGATTTCTTAGAGCGTGCATTACAATGGATTAGTAGCAATAAGGGCATGTCTGTTGAAGCCTATCTTTCTTTGCATCGAAGCAATCCGGACATATCCGAGATGAAAGTCTATTTCGAAACGGTTATAGAGTGGGCATCCAACACGTTCTCTATGGTAGAGAAAGAAATGTGTGGATTGGAATGGGCAAGACTTTACGAAACCTACCACAATAAGCCATACAGTGTAGATTATATCACGAAGAGAGTAACAGAATTGTACCAAGACGAATATGTAAAGAACAAAAAAGGCATTTTCGAGTATATCCTTGGCGAAGAAAAGCATCCAGAGCTTTTGGATGTCCGTTTCTTTGAGGATTCTGTAAAGAAAGCAGCATTCAGCAAACAAACCAAAGAGGCTAAAGCAAAAGGAGTGTCCAATTGCCCTCTTTGCGCAAGTGGGAACAATAGCAACCATTCACGTATTTACAAATTTACAGAAATGGAAGCTGATCATGTTACTCCTTGGAGCAAGGGAGGCAAAACTACATTAGAAAATTGCGAAATGCTCTGTAAGATGCACAATCGAATGAAAGGAAACAAATAAACAACATTAGATAAATATGAATCAAAAAACATTTTTTAAAGCCTGCTTTTTAGCTTGCATAATCATTGTTTCACTCACAAATTGCAAGA
This sequence comes from Candidatus Segatella violae, assembly GCA_002440225.1. Classification (GTDB taxonomy): domain Bacteria; phylum Bacteroidota; class Bacteroidia; order Bacteroidales; family Bacteroidaceae; genus Prevotella; species Prevotella violae. The sequence goes on along the minus strand of DJSH01000037.1, from coordinate 7,805 downwards.
GTGATAACTTATCAAATGGATGGAAACCAAATGGCAACATCTATAGCTACACAGACACCGTCTATGAAGCAAAAGAAAACTTTGGCGATGCAGCCAAAGGAAAGATGCAATTTGTTGAGAAGCATTTCCTTGATGAGCAGAACAGAGATAGCTTAGTCATCACTTATGAGCCAACAGGAGAAGAGGAACATCGCACCAACTATTATTATAACACCGATGGGAATCTTACCAAAGAAATCATGTTCAGCCATCATGAGCATGATGATGACTTGTTTGGCAAATCCATTAATGAGGAAACAGAAACAACCATTTACGAGTACAGAACAGACAACGGAAAACTCAAAGAAAGAAAAAATACCACCTATACGAAATGGTATTCAGAAGGAGTAGATTCCACAGATTTCTATGGGAAATATGAAAAAAGAACGGAATACGACACCTTACATTCTGTCACCCAGTACAAGTATGATATGCCTAAAAACATTAGCTTTCTAAAAGAAGGCGATCGTTCTTTTTCGAGAGGCAATGAAATTCTCTACCTAAATGAGCAAAATCAAATAATTTTGCAGACAGATTCAAGAAGAACAGTTACTTCATACAAATACAATGAACAGGGTCTAATAATAGAATATAGTATCACGTCCGACGACCCAGAATTTAGTGCCCCAGAGAAACATATCTTCGAATATGAGTATGACGACAAAGAGAATCCAATCTGCATAAAATCTTATTGCGTTGATGACAAACAGGCAAAAAAGCCTAATGAGATATGCATAAGACACTACGAATACAAAAATAGATAGCTTCATTGCCCACCGAAGTAGTACTTCATCTTCTACAGAAGTACTACTTCGGTGACTTGTGAAATATACCTTCACTTCTATATCAAAGTTTTTATTTGTCCATTTTTCCTCAAAAGCAAAAGTTCTATCGCTTTTACTGATTATCCGCAAACACTGAATCCAAGAACACCTGCAAACTTCCTGCATAATAGAGTGGTATATTATATAAGGTGAAAGACTTGCCATTCTGCGTAGTAACGGTATCCGAATTCATCGGCCCATTCCAAAGGCGCAAAGCTATCTTTTCCTTCGACTCATCCATGAAAAGATGCAAGGAACGTAGCTTGGCATTATCCCCTGTCTTTACTTCTATCGGAAGAAGATGCGACTTATAACGTATCAAGAAGTCTACCTCTGCCTGTGAGTTCTTGGCATCACGTACCCAGAACATACGCTTCTCTCCAAAAGTAAAAGATGAACCCAGCAACTCCTGCCCAACAATATGCTCGGCAATGTCGCCGTTCCATAGTTCATCGGTATCCTTGCTAAACAACAGTTCCTCTTGCATACCAGCCACATAATTCACCAATCCGGTATCTAGCCACAATAACTTTGGACTTTTCTTCAAATCGGGCAATATAGGAAAAGAAGCCGACATCTGTGGATAAACCAACTCCAACAACAACGTTTTCTCCAAAGTTCTGAACGCATTGCCAGCCTCAGCAGCCTTAAAAGTAGAACCTGTGAACTTTGCAAACTGAATACGATGACCCGCAGCAGCCCAGCCATAATTTAAAATATATCGAATGGCATCCTGCTCTTTAGGCTTGCTGGCATACTTCTCCACATCGTCTCGATAGCCAGAAAGCAAAGAATTGAAGACACCATTCAGCTTGACTATGTCTCGGTATTTTGCATAGTTTGCCACAGCCTCAGGCAACCCACCCACAATCATATACTTCTTAAACAAATCCATGACATTGGAATGCAAAGAATTGGGCAAAGACATTCTTTCGATACCCTCTGCTGTAGCCTCTTGACCTATGGCACGAAGGAACTCCACAAAGGTACAAGGATGCAAAGCCATATACTCCACCCTACCCACAGGGAAAGAGATATGGCGCCCCATCAAGCTCTCTAACAAAGAGCCAGCTGCTATCACATAAATGTCTGGACGCTTTTCATAAAAGTATCGCAAAGCCTGAACTGCCTTTGGCTCGTTTTGTATCTCATCGATAAAAATCAATGTGCGCTTGCTGGAATCTTGAGGCACATTCGCCTTAAAGAAGATACCTACCAATAAATCATCAAAAGAATAGTCATCTGCGAAAAGTTCCGCATTTTCCTTTTCCTCCAAATTCAAATAAATATAGGTGTCAAACTCCTTGGCAAACAACTTTATCAAAGTTGTCTTACCCACTTGTCTAGCCCCTCGCAAGACCAAAGGCTTACGCTCTTCATTATTCGCCCATTGACGCAGATAATTGATTGCCGTTCGTGTAAACATATATAATTCGTTTAAAATCAGGTGCAAAGATACAACTTTATTTTCATTTCCAAACCAAAAACTGCATATTTTTTAATCATTTCCAAACCAAAAACAAATAGTTTCTTAAGCATTTCCAAACCAAAAAACAAGAAAATTCGATGCATTTCCAAACCAAGCGTAGTTATTTTGTATCTATTTCTAGTACAAAGCAACAAGAAAAGCCAGCCCTGCACATACATTAATTATATATGCAAAGCTGGCTTTTTCTTGTACCCCTATATGTTAGAACTTCAGCGAAGCGGTAAACTCCACGGTGAATGGACGAAGGTAGCTACCTGTCATAATCTGGTTCTTGATGCCCTTCGCCTCATCCTTGGTAATCAGCTCGGCACCGGCGATGCTACCCTTGGCACCTGTCTGATTCAAGAAGTTAACTACGGTGCAACCGAGAGCCAAGCGCTTGGTTGCCTGCCAGTTCAAACCGCCGAAAGTCTCCCAGTGACCATTAAAGTAATATGCCTCGTTGATGTTGGCGTAGGTCTTGCTGAAGTAACGGAAGCTGGTCCAAAGCTTGATGTCCTTGGTAATCATATAGCTTGGATCCAACTCGATGAGCACTTCAGGAATCTCGGCTACGACATTGCCTGTGGCATTGATAGTGCCCGTGTAACCATCGTTGAAGGTAACACTGGTCTCAAACTTCTTGTAGGTTGGCTTCTGATAAGTGAAGAGGAAGTGGAAGTCGAAGCCCTTGAACGGATGAGCCACAGCATCGGTTGTCCAACCCCAGGTCTGGATGTCGTAAGCCAAAGGAGCCGCCTTGATCTCGCTGCCATGCTGGAGGTTGAGCGTAGAGTTGTTGTTGGTCTTAGAGATGTAAGAGAACAACGAGGTGAGGCTCAACCAAGAGTTGTTGTAGTAGATTCCGGCACGACCGAGTGGCACGGAAATCTTATCCACATTTGGCAAAGTAGCTGGGGCGAATGCCTCGAACTTAGGATGCTGGACGATGTAAGTGAAATCGCCCGTGAAGCCGAAGTTATCGGTCAACTTGTAAGTTGCTGCCACAGAGAAATCGTAGTTGATCCAGTTGTAACTCAAGTCGGCTGGTGTAATCTTCGTACCATCTGCGGCAATAGCACCGAGATAGTAATCGGCAAATCGTCCAACATACTCGCCCTGCGCATTCTTCACTGCGGCGTTCTCACCCTTCAGGCGCTGCCACTCCAAACGGGCACCATAGTAGAGATTCAACTTCTTGGTGACGTCCCAGTCATGGGTGAAGTAGAGAGCCAACTTGTTTTCGCTTCCCTTGTAATACTCAGAGGCGTTCTTGTTGAAATCGTAGAAATAGCTGTCGCGCTGGTTGGCATCCCAGACACGGAGGGCATAACTACCATCCGAAGGTACGCTCTGGTCGTACATGGTTGTATTTGAGCAATAATCTATATGATAGAACCACTCGTTCACGCCGAGGCGGAAGGTGGATGTCTTAAATCTCTTGCTGAGCTCTGAGGTGAAGAGAGCCTCGTCGATGGTTCCGGCGTTAAGGCAAGACATACGGGTCTGGACATATTGACCATCGTACGCCTTGGTCTGTCCGTCGATGTCGCGATACATATATTTATATACACCTTGGTTAGCAGCACTCTTGAGGTCGATGATAGCCATCGGGGTCTGATAAACCATTGCGCCACGAGAGTGGTCGTACTTCAAGGTAGCCTTCCAGTTCAAGCCGTTGTCGAAGCGATAATTGTTCATCAGGGTCACCTCGCTTGCCTTGTTGAGACAGGCATCATAGAGGGTGGTCTGCTTCAACTCGCCTGTACGCATGTCTCTGTAAGTCATCTCGTTGTCGATAGGGAGATAAGAGGTTGTACCGAGCTTGAACTTGCCATACTCCTTCACGCTACCATCGCCCACATAGATGAAAGGAGCACTCTGGGTGGCATAGTTGTACACATTGTGGCTGTTAGCGTACTTATACATAGCGGTAAACTCGCCACGATTGCCATTGTACTTCTTGGTGATGAGTGCCTTGTAAATCTGGGTGCGGTCCTGATAAGGAGTTGACTTAATCTTGAAAGTTCCTGGGTCGAAGTCCTGATACATATTGAAGCTATAGTACCAATCGCTGCCCAAGTCGCCATTCATATTCAAAGAGAACTCCTGCAATCCAAAGTGGTTACTCTTATAATTCAAGGTGCCATTGAATCCCTTCTGACCTTTCTGGGTGAAAGAGTTCACGGCGTAGCCGATGTTACCCGTGGTGATGGCAGTCTCGGCAATCTTCAGCAAACCCTGATGACTGAGGCTCGCATCACCACGCCAAATGGTATTGACGGAATGAGGATTGGTGGCGTAAGTGACAGGCAGACCATTCTCCAACACGTTGACGTCGGCAGAAGGCAGACCAATCTGAATCTCACGAGGACCATTGGCACTAGCAGCGTTGAGCATCACGTTGCGGTTACCCTCCTCCTTGGAGCTACCATTATCATCCTGTGCGAAAGCACCAGAAACATTTGCGAGTGAAAGTGCAAGCACCATGGCTGCGCCCTTTCCATTCAATAAGGTGTTCATAATTTTGCGAATTATTAATTGTTAGCGTTATTGTTTTGATTTCTGCTGCAAAATTACGTAAAGGTGTGAACACCAGCTTTAAAATTCATTTCGTATGATGCAAAAATCCGTTCATCGCAACATTTTTGATAGTAGAAGAACGAATATTCGCAGGAATCGAAAGAAAGTGGAGACATTTCACGGAAAAGATTGAAACGAAATTTGCATAATTTGGAATTTATTCGTATTTTTGCATAAGAATGGAGAATCGCAAGATTATACATATCGATATGGACGCTTTCTTTGCCTCGGTAGAGCAGAGAGACAATCCTGATCTTCGGGGCAAACCGATAGCGGTGGGCTTCGACGGGCCTCGTGGTGTGGTTTCTACAGCCAGCTACGAGGCTCGCAGGTTTGGCGTGCATTCAGCCCAGTCCATCGCACAAGCCAAGAAGCTCTGTCCTGACCTCATCATCGTGCCTTGCCGACATACACATTACAAGGAGATTTCGCAGCAAATACATCACATTTTCCAAGAATACACCGACCTCATCGAACCCATCTCCATCGACGAGGCTTTCCTCGATGTCACCCACAACAAGAAAGGGATGGAGCTAGCGGTGGATATTGCCAAAGAGATCAAAGCTCGCATCAAGGAGGCGACAGGACTCACGGCTTCGGCGGGCATCAGCTATTGCAAGTTTCTCGCCAAGGTAGCCTCCGACTATCGCAAGCCCGATGGCATCTGCACCATCCATCCCGACAAGGCGCTCGACTTCATCGCCCAGTTACCTGTGGAGGATTTCTGGGGCGTGGGCAAGAAGACCTTGCAAAAGATGCACTTCATGGGTATCTTCAACGGTGGAGACTTGCGCAAAGTTTCGGAAGAGCACTTGGTGGATGAATTCGGAAAGGCAGGACACATCTTCTACAA
>DJSH01000037.1:0-1977 GCA_002440225.1 Candidatus Segatella violae | reverse complement strand
GGTTGCGAACAGACTTTCCTTGAAGACATCTATCTGAAATCCGCCGTCATCATCGAACTTTACCACACCGTGCTCGAACTCGTGGAGCGCATCGCCAAGAGTGGTTTCGAGGGAAGAACCTTGACGCTGAAGGTGAAGTACGCCGACTTCACCCAGATAACTCGCAGTATCTCGCAAGAGAAGGTCTTGAAGAAGAAGGCAGACATTCTGCCCCTCGCCAAACGATTGCTGAAACTCGTGGATTACTCATCCAAACACCCCATTCGCCTCCTCGGCTTGTCGGTGAGCAACGCCACTTCCGAGGAAGCAAAGAAGGAGGACAAGGAGAACAGCACCAGCCTAAAACCCGAATGGAGGGAACTGGAGCTAGAGTTCGAGGACTGGGAAAAAGAGGATAATAAATTGTAACAGTTGCTTTCTTGATTGTTCCTAATTTACCATTTTGGCTTGCTGCTATCCAATTGATTTGGAACTGCTCACCATGAAGATTAGCCAACATATCTTTCTCATGTGGATCCTTATATGTTGGCATAGGCATCAAGCTGTTCCTATCAAGACTTTTCATTTTGTAGAAGTTGAGACAAATAGATTTAATGCCTTGTTTGAAAGTAACGGTGAGGTCATTACGGCTATAACTCTTGTCGAGCAAGTCGTTAGCCCAAGCTGGCACGAGTGCGAGATTCCAAAGATTGGTAAACTTGCGTGGGTCGTATGCCTCGCCCCAAATATGGGAAATCTTATAATACTGGAAGATGCTATTCTGCCCTTAGCTCACCGTATAACCAAACTTGGCCTTGATAAGGCTTCTCACGGCATAATTACCATCCTTGTCGATTTCCACAGAATGCCCCTAGTAAGTAATGGAATTCGATGTAGCACTCAGTTTTTTTATTTCATCCTTGCTCTTCCCTGGGTATTGCGCCTTATAGGTTTCCGTCCAGCGAGCAGGAAGCTTATCATTTTTCAGATAAGCATCTCTGATGTCATTATGCTGCGACAGAACTACTTCTGGGTCGAAGAAATAATAGTTTTTCAACACCAAATGAACAAAGCCCATTACAGATATTTGCTAAAAGTCAAAGATTTGCACTCTTATTTATTTTTCAATTTCCTCAGTTGGCGCAAATTCGTTTCCTCAGTTGACCGTATTTTACTTCCTCAGTTGGCTAAAAAACGAATCTGCTTTTAAAAGTTCCTTCAGCATTTCTATTAAATATCTATCTATCAGAGACTTCCACTGAAGGAACTTTTGTCAATAATTATTTCTTGCCTTTTTCACTGCGTAGTACAATTCTTCAATGAGAGTGATTAGGAATAAATAGGTATTGATGAAAGGAAAAAGATATAATACTGGAAGGACGAAAGGATAATTTCGAAAGGCAAAAGGAATAACTTCGAAGGTCTTTTGACTGCTGTCAGAAGATCTTTTGACTACCGTCAAAAGTATTTTCGACTATCGTCAAAAGCTTTTCCGACTGTCGTCGAACGACTTCAAAAGAGCATTTCTTGTCCTAAAAGGCAAGGTTACCAATCCCCCAAGAGAGTGTTTCTTTACCTTGATACCAAAAATAGAATACTTTTTCCAGTTACCCTTACTGATTCACTATACGCTTTTACTGATTCAATATACATTTTCTTTACTCTATTACTGAAATACTTGGCACTTTTAGAAATATCTCATTGAGCAACTTTGCATATTTAATACATCGTTTTTCCTTCAGTAGAACTCACTATCAATCAATAGGTTATTCAAAAAGCTGAAGGAACTTTTGATTTTCTTAAACTATCTTATGCCCCTACCTCTCCTGGCAACATGCCAAATTCGTCCTTAAAGCACTTAGTGAAATAGGACGGTGAGGAGAAGCCTACCTCGTATGCCACTTCACTGACGCTCATGCTGCGACTCTCCAACAAGCGACGTGCTTTCGCCAAACGAGACTTGCGGATGAGATCTACCACGGAAGAACCGGTCATCGC
>DJSH01000079.1:2914-11395 GCA_002440225.1 Candidatus Segatella violae | reverse complement strand
GTTTTGAGGCAGAGGATTATCCGATGCCAAAAGTCACGGAGATAGATGGTGGCGTAAGTGTATGGATCAAGCGTTATTCTTTGGAAGAATTGGTAGCTCGAAACAAGAAACGATATGGGGATAAAGCACCAAGTACAGGTATTACCGACATACAAGATGTCGGTGACAATGTCGGTGACGTGTCGGTGATAAAACTTACTGAGCGTCAGCGTAATATCTGTTTGATGATTCGTGAGAATCCTTATGTGACTGTTAAGGAAATGTCGGTGACAATGTCGGTGACAAAAAGAACCATAGAAAGAGACCTTGCTGCAATGCCAACCATAGTAAAGCATGAGGGTAAGGATAATGCTGGGAAATGGGTGTTGCTAAAGGACGTTGCGAATTAATCCGTAACAAGTAAAAAAAATAGAACTCTTCAAAAACAATAGATAGCTCATGGAAATGAACGAAGAATCCATCATGGCATGGAACATTATAGAGAAGACGAGCGCCAACCTCTTCCTCACGGGAAAGGCGGGCACGGGTAAGACAACCTTCCTCAAGGAACTCAAGCGGCTTTCGCCCAAGCGAATGGTGGTGCTGGCTCCTACGGGCATCGCCGCCATCAATGCCGGTGGAATGACCATCCACTCGTTCTTCCAACTCCCTTTCTCGCCCTATGTGCCGGGCACAACCTTCGGCGGGGGCGAACAGAAACGGTTTAAGTTCAGCAAGGCGAAGCGCAACATCATCCGAAGCATCGACCTCTTGGTCATCGATGAGATCAGTATGGTGCGCAGCGACTTGCTCGATGCCGTCGATTCCGTGCTCCGACAGTTTCGCAAGCGGCACGACTTGCCTTTCGGGGGCGTTCAGCTCCTCATGATTGGCGACCTGCACCAGCTCGCCCCGGTAGTCTCTGGACAAGAGGAGGAGATGCTGCGACAGTATTACGACACCCCTTACTTCTTCTCCAGCAATGCCCTGAAGCAGGCGGGCTATCTCACCATCGAACTCCAAAAGGTGTATCGACAGCAAGACCAGCAGTTTATCTCGCTCCTCAACCAGATACGAGAGAACCGTGCCACCGCCGACACGCTGCAAGCCCTCAACCAGCGATACATCCCCAACTTCGAACCACCGAAGAACGGCAACTATATCCGCCTGACCACTCACAATGCGCCAGCCCAATACATCAATGAGCAGCAGCTCGCCGCCCTGCCATCGCAGGCCTATTCCTTTACGGCAGAGGTGGAGGATGATTTCCCCGAGTCTTCCTATCCAGCCGATTTCAATCTCGTGTTGAAGCCGGGTGCACAGGTGATGTTCATCAAGAACGACCCGCAGCACCGCTTCTATAATGGTATGATTGGCGAGGTAAGGACCATCATCGGCGATAAGATAACCGTCAGGAGCAAGGACACCGACGAGGAGTTTGAACTGGAGAAGGCGGAGTGGACCAATGCCAAATATACGCTCAATGAGGAGACCAAGGAGATAGAGGAGACGGTGGAGGGCATCTTCCGCCAATATCCCGTGCGCCTGGCTTGGGCGATTACCATCCACAAGAGCCAGGGTCTGACCTTCGAACATGCCGTCATCGACGCCTCCCGCAGCTTTACGCATGGTCAGACCTACGTGGCGCTGAGCCGTTGCAAGACCTTGGAGGGAATGGTGCTCAGTCAGCCGCTCTCCCAAAGTGCCATCATCAGCGACAAGACCATCGACAGCTTCAATAGTCAGATGGCGTCGCCCACCGCCCAGCAGATAGCCAGTTTGGAGCAGCAATACGTGTTGCGCTGCATCGGCGAGCTCTTCGACTTCCAAGCACTCGGTGGCAGCTACGAGCATCTGATGCGCTGCCTCGTGGAGTTCTTCTCCGTGAAGTATCCCCGAGTGCTGGGCGAGTACCAGAAGATGCAAGTGGTGCTGAAGAGCTTGATGAGCGTGTCCGATAAGTTTAAGTTGCAATATACCAGGATGTTGGCAGCCGATGGCAATGTCGCCAACGTCGAGTTGCAAGACCGCATCCACAAGGCATCAAAGTACTTCTATGACAAGATGGGCATCTTCGTGGACTTGGTGAACAAGACTAATCTCACCACCGACAACAAGACGGCGAAGAAACAGTTCCAAGACCGTTTCTCCACTTTCGAGGAAGATGTGAAGGTGAAATCCCGCCTCTTGCGCTACGAGCAGGAAACCGAGTTTTCGGTGAGCGACTATCTGAAGAAGAAGGCGCAGTATCTCTTGATGGAGGAGGGCGAGAGCGATGCATCGTCCTCTCGCAAGAATCGTTCGGGGAAGTCATCGTCTGGCTCGTCCAAGTCATCCAATTCCTCGAAAAATCCCAAGGAACCCAAGATTCCAACCAAGGAAATCAGTCTTGGTCTCTACAATCAGGGCATGAGCGTGGAACAGATAGCCGCCGAGCGAGGATTGACCAAGGGAACCATCATCGGCCATCTTACCCCTTACGTCCTGGAGGGCAAGGTAGGGCTCAGAGCCCTCATCTCCACCGCCCACGAGAAGAAGATCAGGGACTTCATGGAGTTGCATCCCGAAATGACTCACTTTGGCGAAATCAAGGAGGCTTTGGGAGCCGGAATCGACTACTACGAAATCAAGCTCGTACACGACTTGATGGAGGGAGAAAAAGAGTGACTTTGATAGATAATCAATGTATTTAAAATATTAGTAAAGTATGAAAGATATTTTGTCATTGAGCCGTGAGCGTTTCTCGGCTCGCAAGTTCACCTCCGAGGCAGTGAGCCAGGAGGATTTGGAGTATATCATGGAGTGCGTGCGCCTGGCGCCATCGGCTTGCAACAAGCAGCCTTGGCATTGGCTCATCGTTCGCTCCGACGAAGCCAAGCAGCAGTTGCAGCAGGCATACGACCGTCCTTGGTTCAAGACCGCCCCGATGTATGTCGTGGGCATGAAGAACGTGGAGGAGAACTGGGTACGCAAGTACGACGAGAAGCCTCATGGCGACATCGACGTAGCCATCGCCACCGAGCACCTCTGCCTTGCCGCCACCGAGCGAGGATTGGGTACTTGCTGGGTATGCGCCTTCGACCCAGCCATCGTCAATCAGCACTTTCATCGTGAGGGCTTCGAGCCAGTGGTCATCGTGCCCGTAGGTCATATCGCCGAGGATTGTCCTCGTGGCGAGAAGAAGCGCAAGGCGATGGAGGAAATCGTGGAGGAAGTGTAAGGGCTAAAAAGTATAATGGTATGAACAAGCCGATAAGTATATTGGATAAGGATTACTTGCAATGGATCAAGGAACTTAGCAAGCGTTATCGCCAGAGTCAGATAAAGGCTGCGGTAAAGGTCAATACAGAAATGCTCAAATTCTATTGGAGTTTGGGCAGAGACATAGTTGCCCTAAAGGCAGAGACTCGTTGGGGAAGTAAATTTTTCAATAACCTTAGTAGAGATTTGAAAGAAGCAAATCCTTTGGCTACTTGTTTCTCGCCGAAGAATCTTCTTTACATGAAGAATTTCTATTGTATTTACCTGCCATACACAGAAAATGGTCAGCAAGTTGCTGACCAATTAGAAAATGATATTTTCTCCACTCCTTGGGGACATCACATGTTGCTGATTGACAAATTCTTGGCGAATCCTCAAAAGGCATTGTTCTATATGCATCAAACAGTGATAAATGGATGGAGTAGGAATGTGCTTCACAATTTCATTGACTCGTCTCTATATGAGCGACAGGCCAAAGCCTTGAGTAATTTCAAGAACACATTGCCTGATGTCGATAGCGACTTAGCTCAGGAGTTGACCAAAGACCCATATAACTTTGCTTTCACTGGTATAACCAAGCCCTATAACGAGCGTATTCTTAAAGATGCTTTGCTCAACAATATCACAAAGTTTCTAACAGAACTGGGTACTGGTTTTGCATACGTAGGTAAGGAATATCGCTTGCAGATAGGAGAGAAGGAGAACTTCATCGACTTGCTTTTTTACAACTTAAACTTGTCATGCTATATAGTTTTGGAAGTCAAGATTGGCTCCTTTACTTTTGCGGATGTCGGACAACTTGGAGGCTATGTGGTAGCTTGCAACCATCTTCTTCGCAAGGAAGGACGAGATAACCCAACAATAGGCATTCTTATTTGCAAAGAAAAAGACCGCATCCAAGCCCAATATGCCTTGGAATCAAGCAGTCAACCCATTGCTATATCTGAGTACGACCTAGAAAAGTTCTACCCAGAAAAGCTGGAAGGCACAATGCCGACTATAGAAGAATGGGAAGCAAAGTTGGGTGGATGTTTATGATGAGGAAGACAACGAAAACTATGCGTCATTGATAAAGCAAAGAGACAATCGAAATTTAATGATTTGGTATCCGAGTTTACCAATACGATAACATTGTTGAATGGTAAGCCTGAATGAATATTAAGCATAAGCTCCACTTGGGTGAAAGCCAAGGCGGAGCTTATGCCGTTTTATCCCTTATATTCCCCACGTTTCGCAGTTTCGTGTGCGAAAACACAAAATATTCATGATGAATATTGAAAATAAAGGTCATTCTTTTCTTTTATTTCAGAAATAATCGTTACCTTTGCAGTTGCATTCATCTTGCAGGAAGCCCGAAGGGCTGAGCGGGTGGGTGTGACTTTTATGGAATAGAGCGTTTGCTTACGCTCATCTTTGACGAACTGTAAACTTCTCACAATTACACGTAATAGTCAAAAGATGTGGCAATGGGTGAATGCTCACGGTAGGTATATTGTATCCTGCTGCGAATGGTCGTACCCTTACTATGGCTTTGTGCTGTGGTTTGGAGTACTGTCATATCGTATCTTGGAATAAATATATGCCACACGTGGGCTTTCTGCATTGTCCGTCTCGACTATTAGGGCAAGTGAGAAGGCCTCAGTTCGTGGGATGGGCAAGAACGAATCCCACGTTTTCCGTTTTATGGAGGTCTAGACAAATAACTAACAAAGATAATACGATATTGGGATTCTATCGAATTGAGGTAGAATTATGAGCCATTTCATCCAGAATACAGGTGACTGTTCGTTATCTAAAATCATTAATAATCTATTGCCAAGTAAGACTAAGGCAATGGATTTTCTCGTGGGATACTTCTATTTCTCTGGAATACAAGAAATATACAAGAATATAGAAGATAAACCAATGCGTATTCTTGTAGGTATGGATATGGATCATGAATTGCTAAATAAAACTTCTGAGTTTGATTTCTTCGTACAAAATCAACGACCATCATCAAACAAGGATATTCGTGATGGCTTTTATAAATCTTTGGTCAATCTGTTCAATCAGACCAACTATTTTGAGAATGAAGCGCAAACAGAAGCCTTCCGTATTTATTATGATAAGATAAAAAAGGGAGAGCTGGAGATTCGTAAGACTTTAGAGCCTACTCATGCTAAGATGTATATCTTCAGCTATAAGGATGAATATACGGAGATGGGGGAAACTCCAGGTACAGTTATTACAGGGTCTAGCAATTTTACTTATAGTGGATTGCGCTCAAACAAAGAAATAAATGTGCGCTTTCATACCAAAGACGAATATGAAGATGCTGAGGCTATATTCTCCAATCTTTGGGATACAGCTACCATAATAGTAGATAAAGAACATATCGCAGATTTTGAGAAGGGTGTGATGAAACATGTTTGGTATGAGAAGGTGCCTTCACCATATATCATTTATCTTCGTGTACTCTACGAGTATTTTAAGATGAATGAAGACAACCATATTCTTACTCCCTCAGAAATTACTTATGGAGAGTTTATGGACTTCAAGTACCAGTCGGATGCAGTTCGTATTGCGCTTGAGACGATAAAACGACATAATGGTGCTATTATTGCAGATGTTGTAGGCCTGGGTAAGAGTATCATCGGTGCTACAATTGCACGTAACTTGAATTTACGAACATTGGTTATATGTCCTCCACATCTTACCCAGCAATGGGAAGACTATACCTATGAATTCAATGTACATGCTCGTGTATATAGCCGTGGCAATATGGAGAAGATAATGGAGGACTACTACAGAATGCGCCGTGAGAATGAAACTATGTTGATTATTGTGGACGAGGCTCATGTTTATCGTAATGAGTATATCAAGGACTATGCCATCCTTCACGAAATCTGCCAAAACAATAAGGTTTTGTTACTTACCGCTACACCGTTCAATAATCGTCCTGAGGATATTTATTCGATGATAAAGTTGTTCCAGATACCTACCAGGTCTACTTTGCAGACAGTAGAAAATCTTGGCAATGAGTTTTCTATTCTTATCAATAGTTACAAAAAACTGAGAAAAGAACAGCGTGATGGGCGTTTGTCTTCCGATGAAATTGATAGTGCTGTCAAATACATAGGCTCTTCTATCCGCAAGATTATAAGCCCATTGGTGATTCGACGCTCTCGTAAGGACTTGTTGGAAATAAAGGCTTATAAGGAAGATCTTTTGCGACAAGGAATTAAGTTCCCGATAGTTGATGCACCTTATCAGAAAACATACAAATTGTATGGATTGGAAGATAAATATCGTCAGACACTAGAGAGTATATCGCCAAAGGTGATTCATATGACATCTGATTATGATGGAGAAAATGCTGCAGAGTCATTGGAGTCTCGTATCGAATTGCCAGAGGGGCAAAAGGCATTTCAAGCTGCTCGATATAAGCCTATTGTTTATATCAAGGCAGATTGTGTTGACAAGGTGAAGGAATTGGTAGAAGAAGCTGGTATAGAATATAACTTGTTCCGTGGAAGTCAGCGAAACTTGGCAAGCTTTATGCGAACATTGCTTGTGCGCCGATTTGAAAGTTCTCAATATGCTTTCAAGATTTCTCTTGAGAGTATGCTTGAGGGTTGCTTGAACATCAAGCATTGGATAGATAAACGTGATGCTGTTCCTGTTTTCAAAAAAGGTAAGTTGCCTAATGTTGAGAATCTTTATAATTCAGAAGACGATACTTCTGATGAAGTAAGAAATGAGACGGCAGAGAAGTCTATTGCAGATTTGAAATCAAAAGGTATGTTTGAGATTAAAAGTAAATATTTGGTGCCAGAGTTTATGGAAGATTTGGAATCTGATATACAACTTCTTACAGAACTAAAAGAAATATGGGATGAAGTAGGAGAGAATAATGATCCAAAACTAGATGGATTTATCGAACTTATCAATTCTCAGTTGAAGAATGACCCTAAGCGCAAGATTGTGGTATTCAGTCAGTTTGCTGATACGGTAGATTACCTTGGAAAGAGATTGGCAGAAAAGAAAATGCCAGTGTTTGTATATACTTCCAAGTGCTCATCTGCAAGAAATAAAGAAATCATCAAGCAAAATTTTGATGCAGGTTTATCAAGCAAAGAGCAGAAAGATGATTATAAGGTTCTAGTGGCCACTGATGCCATCTCTGAAGGATATAACCTTCATCGAGCTGGTACGATTTTCAATTACGATATACCTTATAATCCTACGCGAGTCATTCAACGTGTAGGTCGTATTAATCGTGTGAATAAGAAGATGTTTGAACATCTTTATATTTATAACTATTTTCCTACCGAGATTGGCGAGGATGAAACTAGTGTAAAGGAAATCTCAACCTTGAAGATGGCAATGATACACGCCATTATGGGTGAAGATACGCAATATCTGACCGATGAGGAGGAATTAAACAATTACTTCAAAGAGACTTACGACAAACTTTTTGCCGAGCAGGAAGCTGAGTCGTGGGATACAGGCTATCGTTCTTTATTGGATGATTTGAAAAATTCTAAAGAAATGGAAGAAGCCTTGGCGTTGCCGCTTAGAAGTAAGGTAAGGCGACTATCTACTACGCATCCTAATGGGGTTGTTGCGTTTGCGCGAAAGAATGGGGATTATGTATTTAAGTTTGTCAAGTCTGAAGAAGATTCACAGACGCTTGATCCTTCTGAGGCTTTTGAAATGATTAAGGCGGAAGAGGATGAAAAGGGTTATGAACTCAGTCCTTCTTTCTCAAGTCTCTTTGATAAGGCTAAACATTCTCTTTTTGTGCAACAGGTAGAAGGTGATAAGGACAAGACCAAGCGAGATGCACTAGAGAAAGTTAGACTAATGATTCGCCGTAATTCTTGTGATATGGAATACTTGGAGGAGTTGCAGCGTGCTATTGAGTTTGATGCTATCGCAGGCTATTCCCTTCGTGAGATAAATCGTATGAAGAGCAAAGACTTTAGTAAATTGCCTGATATTATCAGCAAAGAATACGTAGAGTCTGTGCTTCACAATTACGATAATATATCGCATGGATTAGAAACTCTCATCATGGCAGAAGAGATAACTAATATAAATGAGAACAATCAAACAGAAACATTATGATTGAATTTCCACTTGACAAAAAATACGATAGAAGCCAATTTAAGGCATTCTTGAAAACATTTCTTCCTGATGACTATGTGCAGCAGGATAAAGAAATGGATATTAATTTCAAGGTAAGTGTTCGGTGAACGC
>DJSH01000079.1:2167-2767 GCA_002440225.1 Candidatus Segatella violae | reverse complement strand
TCGCAGCCATCGCAATCCTTATCTTAAATTGAGCTATCCAAATGGTGTAACACTAATCCTCCCGGCTGACATCAGCATAGAACAGCTTCGAGCCTATATTAGTATAACAGTATAGGCTTATGGCTAGAGTTTGTCAGTTGACGGATGACCTGAAGTACTACTTGTGTATGGAGCCAGTCGATATGCGCAAGCAATTCCAAGGTCTCCAAGGAATCGTGAACGAGGAGTTCGGTCGTTATCTCACCCAAGATGAAGCCTTTATATTTATAGGTAAGACTCGCAAGACAGCCAAGGTCTTGCACCGTGAGAGTGGCGGCTTGACTCTTTACGTGAGAAAGTTGAGCGAGGGACGTTTTCAAATGCCTCGTCTTAATGATGATAATCGTACAACAACGTTGACGCCAGACGAGTTCACCCTCTTGATTTTGGGTGAGAAATGGTATGATGACACCCCTTCGAAAGTATAATTTTAGCATTAGCTTTTATTAACGTAAATAGCTGATATTTAGGCGTAAATATCTATCAAAATATTCGTTTTTCTCAATATTTTTTAGTACCTTTGTATGGTAAATAATAAAGTAAACGATATGTTTGAACAGC
>DJSH01000079.1:0-2115 GCA_002440225.1 Candidatus Segatella violae | reverse complement strand
TTGGCAGAGAAATATGCCAATGTGCGAGGTCAGGTAGCCACGGCAGTGGAAAGAGCTGACCTTGCAGAACACGCCTTGGATGCCGAGCGTGCTTCTCGTCAGCAGATGATAGACGAGGAGGTGGCTCGTCAAGTTGCTGCAGCTAAAGAACGTATCAGACAAGAGGTGGAAGCCGAACTTGCGGAGCAGAGGAAAGCTTTGGATAGCCAGAAGCAAGAACTTGATGCCCGTGAGTTGGAGATAACCAAGAAGGCCGACACCATCGTTCAAAATATCGAAGAGCGTGTGAATAAACGTTTGGCGGAACTTCGCTCTAGGGCGGAAAAGACTGCTTTGACCCGATTGGCGGACATGTTTGAGACTTTTCTTCAAGCTTTTGTCGCAGTAATGGACAAGGATTCTTCCAAAGGCCAGGAATTGCTTGCTAAGTATCAACAGGCTGCCGAGGAAACGCAAGCAGCCTTGAAGAACGAAATCAAGGAAAAACTTGATAAGGCAGAGGAGAAGAACAAGGCCAAGACAGATCAAATCACCTCACTTGTAAGAATGCTATTCACGCAAAAGAGTGAGCGTATCGTCTTTACTCCCGAACAACGTGAAAGTTTGTATGAGCGGGCGATGAAATCCTTGAACCTCACTACAGAGGCAAAGAAGGAGTTTGAGAGGTGTCGAGATTATTGCCGTGACTACAGGCAAAAGCAAGAAACCCTTAAACTTCTGAAGGGCGGCGACAAAAAGAAAGGACATGGTCGTAACAAGCTCCCCGATAGCTTGCCTCGTTTGGTGGAACAAGTGATTTGGCCGGATTGCTATAAGGGTCATGAGGATGAATATGACATCATAGGCAAGGATGTACAGGAGTTTGTGCTACCTGCTCCTTCTCCGTATGTCGTTCAACCCATAGTCCGTCCAATAGTGAGACGAAAGGACGATCCTGATGGACCGACGGAACAGGCCGATTGCTATGAGGGTCTCTTTTGGAAGAGTTATGCCACTCCAGAGCTCGTCGCAAAGTTGGAAAACGGAAAATATGTGCTCCATCAACCGTTCAATCGGCAGATAAAGAAAATGAAGCAGGATGGTCTTCCTATGGCACCTGCCACGATAGACGATTGGCATCAGGGTACATGTGAGCTGATAGAACCTTTGTATGAGCTGCAAAAGAAAAGAGTCTTTTCTAGCTTGTTGCTAGCTGGAGACGGAAGCCCGTTCCCAATCATCAATAACGAGAAACATAAGACGGTAGGACATTACATGATCCAATATCGCTCGGTGACGACAGGCATACCAATCTTCCTCGTCAACACCAAGAACAAGTGTGGCAGAGGCAAGGCGGACATCATGGACAACTTGAAGGATTGGACAGGCAACGTCTTTATGTGCGATGCCTACGCAGGGTACGATTGGATGAAAAAAATAGAGGGTCTTATCCTGTGTCGATGTGTGGCTCATTCTCGTCGCATGGCAGAGAGGGCTTTGAAGGAAAATCCTCCGTTGGCTCAGATAGCCTTGCTATTCTATCAGGATGCCTATCTTGTGGAGGATATGATAAAGGAGAAAGGCTTGACTGGTGAGGAAAAGGCAAAGTTCAGAAAGGAACAAGCCGGACCTATATGGAAAACATTCAAGCTGTGGGCGGCTAGCACGATACTAGATGTGCCAAAGGATAGTCTAATCTTCAAGGCGTTGAATTATCTGCTTCGCAACTATGAAGAGTTGACTCATTACTTGGACATCCAAGAGATGCCGATAGACAACACGGATACGGAGAGATTGATTCGTGACATGGTGATGGGCAAGAAATCATACTTGTTCTGTAGAGACTTGGATGCTTGCAAGCGAGCTGCTATGATGTACTCATTGTTTGGTGCCTGCAAGGTGTTGAATAAAAATCCCGAGCGTTGGCTCTGTCATGTGCTGAAGCATATAAAGACAACGCCAAAGGATAAACTTTATACTCTTCTTCCTGAGTTCTGGGAAGATGAGGAACAATAAAAATGAAATTGAAATTTAGTCTAATCAAGGTGTAACCTCCATTGGCATGGGCTGATGGAGGGCTAAACCTCGTATGCATGTCTCTATATAAGCAAAGACGATGCCGCCGTGCAAAGTTAC
>DJSH01000076.1:31157-34186 GCA_002440225.1 Candidatus Segatella violae | reverse complement strand
GTTAAAGTCATTTTTTACATAAATTAATAGACACTAGTGGTCCGACATACTTGTGGGGCATGCTGTAGAAGTGACGCTCTGAGCCAACGCACACATGGTATGTGCCACTTAGCTTCACCTCCTTGCGGTAGCGGAAACGATGCATCGTCTGTGGAAGTGGATTCATGTTGGGGAGCTCCTCACTCTTGAAGATGTCCCATCTCGTGCTGTCCTTGTAGGGCTTGGAACAGTACTCGTCAAGAAGTTCCCACAGTCTGCTGTTCAGTGAATCGATGTCGTAGAACACCTCATCCTGGATTCTGGCATAAATGTAGGTGTAGAGTTGGTTTACAGAACTCTCGACGGGGCCTTTGTCTCTAGGCTTTCTCACTCTCGGCAAGCCGTTGGCTGTATGCCGTAGTAAAGCCCCCATTCCATACAGGCGTCAGCCAAGGAAGGGCTGTATCGGTCAGACTTGCTTACCCACTGGCGCATGTTATCGCTCTTTGCTATGCGTGGAAGAGCGCCCATATACTCCAAGCCCTTGTTGAGCCCGTGGAAGAACCACTCTGTCGTGGCGTTCGGTAATGCCATCAGGAAAGGAAGTTCGCTGTAAGGCATTACGCAGACCAAAACCGTGAGCTTGGTTAGCTCACCTGTCTTCTTGTCCGTCAAGTAGAGCGTATCACCAGCGAAGTCTATCTGCCATTCTTCACCAGGAGTGTAGGTGTTGTGGTAAGAGTAGCTGTGGGCTTCCACATAGGACTGCACATAGCTTTTGAACTGGGTGTAGCCATAATGTTCTCCCTTCTGTTTCAGATAATACTCCTCATAGACCAGTTGGACGTTTGAGTAGCGTTTGCCCAGACGCTTGATGATTTCAGGCATCGTCTCTTGCAGGGGAGCCTTGCGAGCATCCTATGCAGGCTTGGAGCGTAGGGAGAGAAACACCTGCTCTAACTCGGAGTCGCTCTTCTTGAGCAGCTCCACGTAAGATAACTTGGTGCCTTCAACAAGTTTCTTGTAGTTCGACACCGTTGTCTTGCTTGAGTGGGTTTCCTTGCTAATTGCATTCAAGGATTTGCCATCACTCAACATTTGGATGATTCTTTTAAGTTTCATCATTGTAATGTTACTATTCGACATCTTGTTAATTCTAACAGTGAACTACTGTGTTCACATGTTGAAATAACGTAGCCAAACCGCATAAAGTACATCGGTATCATCTCTGTGATACAGCCGGTACTGTTTGAGTGATACGAGTAGTATCATTTCAGTGATATGAAGGAGTTTTTGAGCGGTATCGTTTGAGTGTCATAGGTGGTATCATTTGAGTGTCATGAGTGGTATCATTTCAGTGATATTATCAGCTAAGGAGTGTCTTCTCCCGCAAGTTCTACATCAGTATGGCAAGTTGGCTAAGCTGTGGACTCGCCGAGATGTACACCGAACGATTGACGTTGCTGCTCAAGGGCAACGCTAGGGCTTTCAAGCACTACAGCGAGCTGGAAAACCATGTGCTGATGGTAGCAAGAGATGAAATCAAGGCATTGTACGACAAAGGATTCATCGACGAATACTTCGACTACTACCCTTACTATGATAAGGAAAATCAGTAAGGAGGTGCTCCCAAGCATATCACATTCAAAAGGGAGTATCGCCAGAATGACACAGAAGACTCTGAGCATCAAAATGAGTTGGCAGGATTGCGCGCCAGATTGAGACTCCGACTGAGATTCACCTATGGCATCAAGGAGGATGTCGCAGACAACCTCGCACAGCGATTGCTTTTAGGCGACGTAGGTGAATTGCACCAACTGGCTGCTACGCTACACAAGGAAAGCTACATCAAGGCTTGCAAAATGGGTAGCAAACCCCTGAAAGTGGCTGGATACATGGTGGCTGCCCTCAATGGGTTCTTCAGAGACCACCATTGCTAGAAAACAAAAAACTGCAAGTCGACACCTGTTAAGGGTTGTCAACCTGCAGTTTCTTTATTTATCTCTCTCTTATTTAATAATCTTTCGAATTCTCAAAAGCCGAGGCTAAGATTACTTCAAACCGCGGTTTACGAGTGTAGCGTTCAAAAGCATAACATACTTGCGATACTGTGCATCGTTCAAGATTCCGTGCATGTACTTCAAATCCTTGAGAACAGCCTTGTCGATCATGGCTGCACGCTCCTCTTTTGGAGCTACTGCTGCGTTCATCATCTCTGCGGTGAAATTCTTATGTACATCAGCTACAGCCTCTGTCTGGTCGATGTTCAAGCTCAAAGCGTCTGCCAAGCTACCCATCTTAACGTTCATGTTGTAAGCTGCGTTTGTTGCACTTGCGTTCTCATCTGCTGCAAATGTAGTAGTTGCCATACTCAACAAAGCTACTACCAATACCAAAATCTTCTTCATAATCTTTTTACCTTTCTTTCTTTGTGGGATGCTCTCTTTGCGGAGCCCCTGTTAAACATTATCCTATAGTCTTTTTCTTTAAGACACTGCAAAGATACGAACTTTCCGCTGTGTGCGCAAACAATTTTCCAAGTATTTTCGAAAAAACGCTTCTTTCTTGACCTAAATCAAAAGGATATACGGGAAATTAAGAATATAACGTAATAAATTGCACTTTTTTGCTGTCAAAATGTAACCTGACTGAAATTTTCCGCCAATTCTCTTCGTTATCCCGATTATTATTTGTACCTTTGCAGATGTTAAACAGAAAAATTCAACCTATTAAGCGTAGACAATGGAAGAACAAAATCATATAGACAAGGCACTCGCCTTCTTGGAAAGCCTGGAGAAACTGGGTAACCAGCTCAAGGCGGCAGAGGAACACCAGAAGCAACTCATCGCCCGACTGCTCGACTTGAAGAAAAGCGACGCAACCGATACCGACGAGTATGCCGAACTCTCGCTGAAGAGCAAGAGCCTGCAAGACATCATCGACAAATGGCGACCTACCTATCTGGAGCGCATGGAAATGGTGAAGAGCGTGAACATGGAACGCAGACATCGCACCCACAAGAGAAAATAACGGGTAAAGTAAGGGTCTAT
>DJSH01000076.1:309-31094 GCA_002440225.1 Candidatus Segatella violae | reverse complement strand
AAAAACAAGATAAAATGGAAACAAACAAAAAGAACAAATTCATCAAGGTGTCGTATGCTCTTTACGACGTAACCAAGGGTAGCAATGGCGAGGAGATGCTCATAGAGCGCACTACCGACGAGCGCCCATTCCTCTTCATCAGCGGCATGGGCGTAACGCTGCCTGCCTTCGAGGAGAATATCGTAGACTTGGCGCAGGGCGAGGAGTTCGATTTCGAACTGGATCCTGAGCAGGCTTACGGACAGCACTACGACGAGCGTGTCATCCAGCTCGACAAGCAGATATTTACCATCAACGGCCAGTTTGACGCACAGCATGTACAGGTGGGTGCCATCATCCCATTGCAGAACGAGGACGGCAACCGCTTCAACGCTGTGGTAAAGGCAATCACCGACGACAAGGTAACCTGCGACCTCAACCACCCTTTGGCTGGACTGAAGTTGAACTTCTGCGGACAGATTCTTGAGAGCCGCGAGGCTACAGCCGAGGAAATCGCCAAGATGGCTCAGTTATTGAGCGGCGAGGCTGGCGGATGCAGTGGTGGCTGCGACAACTGCGGCGGCGACTGCAAGGATGGCGACTGCAAGGACGGCTGCTGTGAGAACTGCAACAAGTAAATAAAAGGAAATGAGAAATACATTTGGCAACATTTTCACCCTCACGACATTTGGTGAGAGTCATGGAGTGGCTGTGGGAGGTGTCATCGACGGATTTCCCGCAGGCATTGACATCGACATGGACTTCGTGCAAAGTGAACTCAACCGTCGTCGACCAGGACAGAGCCACATCACTACCGCCAGAAAGGAAGCCGACAAGGTGGAGTTTCTGAGCGGTGTGTTCGAGGGCAAGTCGACGGGTACCCCTATCGGTTTCGAGGTGCGCAACCAAAACCAGCATTCCCAGGACTATGAGAATATGCGTTGCCTCTTCCGCCCTTCACATGCCGACTTCACTTATCACGAGAAATACGGCATCCGCGACCATCGTGGCGGAGGACGTTCTTCTGCTCGCATCACCATCGCACGATGCGTGGGCGGAGCATTGGCCAAGCTAGCACTCAAGCAACTGGGCATCAGCATCACAGCCTATACCTCGCAAGTGGGCGACATCGCCCTGGAGAACGACTACCACAAGTACGACCTCTCCACCATCGAGGACAACCCTGTGCGCTGTCCAGACCAGCAGAAGGCGAAGCAGATGGAAGACCTCATCGCCAGCGTGAAGGCCGACGGCGACACCATCGGGGGCATCATCACCTGCGTGATAAAAGGCTGTCCGGTAGGTCTGGGCGAGCCTGAGTTTGGCAAGCTTCACGCGCAGCTCGGGGCTGCCATGCTGGGCATCAACGCCGTGAAGGGATTTGAGTATGGCGAAGGCTTTGCGGGCGTTACGGCTCGCGGCAGCCAGCAGAACGATGTATTTGTTCCCAAGACCGACTGTGGCGAGGGTTGCACCGACGTGGCAGCTCGCATCACCACCAAGAGCAACCATAGCGGCGGCATCCAGGGCGGACTGAGCAACGGGCAGGACATCTACTTCCGTGTGGCTTTCAAGCCTGTTGCAACATTGCTTATGGAGCAAGACACCGTAGACTTGGAGGGCATCGCCACCAAGCTGACGGCTCGTGGTCGCCACGACCCTTGTGTATTGCCACGCGCGGTGCCTGTGGTAGAGGCGATGGCTGCCATGGTAATACTCGACAATTACCTGCTCAACAAGACGGTAAGATTTTTACATTAAGTAACATAAATATGATGATAACGGTTTAAGATTATAGCAGGGTAACCAAAGACAAGAAAAGTCGGCTTTCCCATCATCGGGAAGGTCGACTTTATTCTTCCTTGTTCTTTCCTACCCCTTCTAGTTTCTCTATTCCAACTTGCTGCCTTTCAGCAGTTTGGGACAATATTTATCGAAGAAGCATTCCTGGCACAAGGGCTTTGTGCTTTTGCAAACGTACCTGCCATGCAACAACAGCCAGTGATGGGCATTGGGAATGTCTTCAGAGGGGATGTGGCTCATCAGATAATCCTCCACCTTGCTGGGGGTATCGGCCGAGGCAGGCACCAATCCCATGCGATGGCTCACCCGATAGACGTGGGTGTCAACCGCCATCGTGGCGTGGCCAAACCATACCGCCCGAATCACATTCGCAGTCTTGCGCCCCACTCCAGCCAACTTCACCAAGTCTTCAGCAGCCTCGGGTACCTCACCGCCAAAGTGCTCTACAATCTGCCTGGACATCTCTGCCAGATGGCGAGCCTTGGCATTGGGGTAGCTCACTGAGCGGATGAGCTCGTAGATTTCTTGCTCACTTGCCTCCGCCATGTGCCGAGCGTCGGGATAACGGGCAAAGAGGGCGGGCGTAACCTGATTGATGCGCTTGTCGGTACACTGGGCAGAGAGGAGCGTAGCAACCAAAAGCTGAAATGCGCTGCCAAACTGCAACTCAGTGGTTACATTGGGCAGCGCATCTCTGAAATGATTCAATACGAAATCGTATCTTTCCTTGCGAAGCATAGTCGGCTTTTTTATTTCTTGTCGGCAGCAGCCTCGGCACCCTTCAACTTACCTTTGTAGGCCTTGTTGAGACCGGCAATTACCTCGTTGGTAATGTCGTAAGCCTTGTCGGCATAAAGCAAGTTGTCGCCACTCTTAGAGAAGATGATGCTGTATTTTTTGTCCTTGTTGTACTGGGCGAGATAGTTGGCGATGCTGTCGTGGAGAGCCTTGTTGTACTTGTCCTGCTCGGCAGCAAACTCGTTGCTCAATCTCTGTTGCAAGCCCTGGAGGTCGTTGTTCTGCTTCTGCAATCCTGCCTGGATAGCCTCTGCCTGCTCACGAGTGTAGGCGTTCTGCTGCACCTTCTGCTGGAAGTTGGCAGCTGCGGCCTGCAACTGCTGACCCTTCTGTGCGATGGTTGCCTGGATGTTCTGTCCCTTCTTCTCCAAGAGAGCAGAATACTCCTTGGCGAAGGTATACTGAGTCATGATAGAATCTACCTCCACATAAGCAATCTTCAACTCTGCCGGAGACTTGCTCTCAGACTTGGCCTCTACCTGAGGCTGTGACTTGTTGCATGATGCCAATGCCAAAGCAGCTACGGCTGCGATGGCCATTGAACCCAAAATGTTCTTTTTCATTTTCAATTTTTAATTATTTATAATTTTATTACTTTCTCACAACGATTTCTTCGCTTTCTCACAAGCGATTTCAAGACAGCGTCTAGTAAGCCCTGTCCGCCGCCCTAGCCTCTCGGTCTTGGTCGATGACGCAATGGATGCCCTGTTTGCGCAACCCTGGATTGTCGTGGACATGCTGCGACGAGAATTTACCATTCTTCTTGAATATCACTTTTATGCTTAATAATGCCATGCAAATAGCAATTATTAACACACTTAACAACATTATCTTTATCATTTTTCGTATCTTTGCAGTGCCTTAATGCACTTCACGATGCAAAGGTAATATTTTTCGGGGAATATACAAAACAAAATAACATAAATAAATGAATAAAAATGATTTAAAACCTGCTCTTGTGTTCGAGCAGTTCGCTAAAATCAACGAAATACCTCGCCCTTCCAAGCACGAGGAGAACATGATCGAGTATCTGAAAGAGTTTGGAAAGAGCCACAATCTTGAGACTAAGGTCGATGAGACTGGCAACGTCTTGATTCGCAAGGCCGCTACTCCTGGCTATGAAAAAGCCGAGACCATCATCTTGCAGAGCCACATGGACATGGTGTGCGACAAGTTGGTGGATGTAGACTTCGATTTCCACAAGGATGCCATCCAGACATACGTAGACGGCGACTGGCTCAAGGCAAAGAGCACCACGCTGGGCGCAGACGACGGCATCGGCTGTGCCATCGAGCTTGCCATCCTGGCAAGCAACGACATCGAACATGGTCCTATCGAGTGCGTGTTCACACGTGACGAGGAAACAGGACTCACCGGCGCCCATGGCATGAAGGCTGGTTTCATGACCGGCAAGATGCTCATCAACCTCGACTCTGAGGATGAGGGACTTATCTTTGTTTCATGCGCTGGCGGCCAAACCACGAAGGTTACGTTCGATTTCAAGCGTGAGGAGGCTCCCAAGGACTATTTCTTCCTGGAGATTTCGCTCAAGGGCTTGAACGGTGGACACTCTGGCGACGACATCGACAAGAAGCGCGCCAACGCTATCAAGATACTCTCTCGCTTCCTCTTCATGGAGCTTATCTTCAAAAAAACAGACCTTCGCTTGGTT
This sequence comes from Candidatus Segatella violae, assembly GCA_002440225.1. GTDB lineage: Bacteria > Bacteroidota > Bacteroidia > Bacteroidales > Bacteroidaceae > Prevotella > Prevotella violae. The sequence continues at coordinate 26,842 of DJSH01000076.1, read as the reverse complement.
AGCTTTAACAGCGGAAAGATGCACAATGCCATCCCTCGCGACGGCAAAGTGGTATTCGCCGTTGAGAACAGCAAGAAGGAGCAGGTACGTGCCGACTGGAACGCCTTCGCCGTAGACGTAGAGGATGAGTTCCATGTTACGGAGAAAAACATGCAGTGGAACATGAGTACTGCTGATGCTGCCCCTGTCATCGACCAAGTTGTTGGCTTTAGGTTCATCTTGGCTATGCAGGCCGTAGACAATGGCCCACTCACTCATTGCCAAGACAAAGCACTCGCCTGGATGGTAGAGACCTCAAGTAATGTGGCTAGCGTGGAGACTACCGAGAGCCAAATCACGGTGGTGGCTTCACAGCGAAGCAACGTAACAAGCAACCTGGTGAACATGACATCCACCGTGGCAGCTCCATTCCTCTTGGCTGGCGCCAAAGTAGAAATAGACGACCAATATCCTGCATGGAAGATGCGCAAAGACAGCAAGCTCACCCAACTCGCAGTGAAGAGCTACGAGAAACTCTTCGGCAAGGAGCCTCAGGTAAAGGGCATCCACGCCGGACTGGAGTGTGGTCTCTTCTCAGAGAGATATCCTGACCTCGACATGGTAAGCTTCGGTCCTACCCTGCGCAATGTTCATACACCAGACGAGGCTCTCTTGATTCCTACCGTGCAGATGGTTTGGGATCACTTGTTGGAGATTCTTCGCAGTGTCTCTAAGAATTAAAGATTCTGTAAATGAAACGGTTATTTATTTTCATCATAGTAGCTCTTGTGTTGGCGCTCACCTCGTGTGGCGACCAGCACAAGGCTCAATTGCTGGTAAAGGATTTCCTCGATGAGAACTTGGAGGAAAATGATTGCTGCTACGACCGATTCAGCAAGCTCACCCCTACGGCCATGATTGATTTCAACCGTGTGAAGTCGATGCGCGAGGAGATGAGCAAGCTGCCTTATGTAAAGAAGAACATCAATTACAACGATGGTGCCTTTCCCGACACACTGATGTATCTGCGTGCCACCTACGAGCTCACTTCCCATGATGGAAACAAGCAGAAAGTGACACAGACTTTCTATCTAGACAAGGCTCTTACCAGGGTGGTTGCTTTCAAGGAAAACTAGCATGGTCTTCAAAGGAAACTATCCTTCGAATAGGAAACTAGGATTTCTATTCGAAGGATAGTTTTTTGAGTCTACTCCTCAGTTGTTCAGCTTCGCTCTTGCGGATGGAGAGCTTGATGGTGCAGGTGTTGTCGAAAGTTTGGTCAACAATGCGAGGATTCATCTCCTTCACAATTCTCATCACATCATTCATCATGGGATAGGGGAAATCGTAGGTTACGATTTCCTCTACTTGCTGCGTCTTCATTTCGCAATGGGCAAGTGCGTCGATGGCTGCCTCTCTATAGGCTACGATAAGACCGCTGGTGCCCAGTTTTACGCCACCGAAATATCGGATGACAACGATGAGGATGTCGGTAAGCTCCGCCTTGTTGATTTGTCCTAAAATCGGCTTGCCTGCCGTAGAAGAAGGCTCACCATCGTCGTTGGCACGAAACTCCGTGCGCTCCGCCCCCAACATATAAGCATAACAACAATGTCGGGCATCGTAATATTTCTTACGGTACCCGGCAATGATTTCCTTCACCTCGTCGACATTCGTCACGTGATGGGCAAAAGCGAGGAACTTACTCCGCTTGTCTGTGTAATATCCCTCGCCTATTTTATCTGTAATGGTTTTGTATTCGTCTATCATTTAATCCAACTTGTGAATAATCAATCCGCTACGCAACTTTGGCTCAAACCAAGTTGCCTTTGGAGGCATAATCTTGCCGCTGTCGGCAATGTCCATAATCTGCTGCATGGTAACAGGGTGCAAAGCCAACGCCATCTTCATCTCGCCACTGTCCACTCGGCGTTTCAGCTCACCGAGACCACGCAAGCCGCCAACAAAGTCGATACGCTTGTCGCTGCGCAAATCCTTGATGCCCAATATCTCATCGAGAATCAAGCGAGAGGAGATGTCTACATCGAGCACACCGATTGGGTCGCTGTCATCATAGGTGCCTGGTTTGGCAAACAAACCATACCACGTTCCGTCGAGATAGAGCAAGAAGCTATGTAGAGACGCAGGCTTCAGCACGTCGAGACCGAATTTTTCGATGGCTTCGGCGATTGGGAACTGCTCATAACACGGAATGCCATCCTTATCATCAGAAACATTTACGTTGACTGCATCTATATGGACAACCTCAAAATGCCTTGTCAACTCATCCAGAAATTCATCACTGGTCAAACCATTCAAGTCCTTCACCACTCGGTTGTAGTCGAGAATGGTAAGCTGGCTGGCCTGGAAGCAAACAGCCATAAAATAGTTGTACTCCTCCTTGCCTGTATGATGAGGGTTTTGCTTTGCCTTCTCTGCGCCCACCAAGGCAGCAGCAGCCGAACGGTGGTGGCCATCGGCGATGTAGAGGCTAGGCATCTTGGCAAACTCAGCCGTGATGGTGGCGATGTCCTTGTCGTCGCTCACCACCCAGAACTGGTGGCGGAAGCCATCGATTGGAGCGATGAAATCATACTCTGGTTTGGTGGCAGCATAACGCATCAAGAGTTCGTTGAGCACGGCGTTGTCTGGATAAGCGAAGAACACCGGCTCGATGTTGGCATTGCAAACGCGCACATGCTTCATGCGGTCCTCTTCCTTGTCGCTGCGGGTCAACTCATGCTTCTTGATGACACCCGTCATGTAGTCGTTGACGTAGGCACCCACCACTAGACCATACTGCGTCTTGCCGTTCATGGTCTGTGCATAGATGTAATACTGCTCCTTATCATCCTGTACGAGCCATCCCTTGTCTTGGAACTTTTGGAAATTCTCTGCGGCACTCTCATACACACGAGGGTCGTACTCGGAAGTGCCAGGTTCGAAATTGATTTCCGGCTTGATGATATGATAAAGGCTCTTTTCGTTGTCGCCAGCCTCTGTGCGGGCTTCCTCGGAATCCAACACGTCGTATGGGCGAGATTCCACTTGTTCTACGAGTTCCTTAGGTGGCCTAACACCTCTAAAAGGTTTAACTATTGCCATACTATTTGGGGTTTAAGCAAAAAAGCCCACGAAGAGCACTTCAACAAAAGCACCCTTCATGAGCTTTTCTTATTATTTATCGGTTACTTGTTTACTTGGAACTTGGTGCAGCCGTCCTTGAAGAAGGCATTGATTTGCTTGGCTGCAGCAATACCTGCATTGATGTTGGCCTCGGCTGTCTGCGCACCCATCTTCTTAGGTGTAGAGAAATAGCGCCCCTCGAACTTAGCGAAGTCGGCATCGGCATCAGGCTTGATGTCGGTGATGAACTTCAAGTCCTCACGGTCGGCGAGAAGTTTCAAGAGCTCTGGCTCATTGATTACCTCCTTGCGGGCGGTGTTGATGAGGATGCCACCTTTAGGCAACTGGTTGACGGTCTTGTAGTCGATGCTCTTCACGGTCTCAGGAGTAGCAGGGATGTGGAGAGAAACGATGTCGTTGGTCTGGAACAACTCGTCCTGGCTCTTAGCTGCATGAACACCAGCAGCCTCGATGACATCGGCAGGACAGAATGCATCGTAAGCAGATACTTCCATGCCGAATCCCTTGGCGATGCGAGCCACGTTGCGCCCCACGTTACCAAATGCCAAGATACCCAATTTCTTGCCCTTCAACTCTGAACCAGCTTTGCCATTGTAGAAATTACGAATGGCAAACACCAACAAGCCGAAAACCAACTCGGCTACGGCATTGGAGTTTTGACCTGGAGTGTTCTCAGCCACAACCTTATGAGCTGTAGCGGCAGCCAAGTCGATGTTGTCATAACCTGCACCTGCACGTACCACAATCTTCAAGTTCTTGGAAGCGTCGAGCACCTCTGCATCCACCTTGTCAGAACGGATAATCATCGCATCGGCATCCTTAACGGCGTCGAGCAACTGGGCTTTGTCTGTATATTTTTCGAGCAGCACGAGTTCGTTGCCTGCTCCCTCTACTTCTTTCTTGATGCCCTGGACAGCAGCTGCTGCGAAAGGCTTTTCTGTTGCAACTAATACTTTCATATTCTTTTATCGTATAGTTTTATTACTTCTTAAAATGGTACCGCTAGAGCGGGATAAGACGAGTCATGGCGGTACCCGAAGAGAAGATGCTATTTTATATAACAATTAATGCTGTGCCTCGAAGTCCTGCATAGCCTTGACGAGAGCCTGAACGCCCTCCATGGTCTGTGCATTGTAGCAGCTTGCACGGAAGCCACCAACAGAACGGTGACCTTTGACACCTACCATGCCACGCTCTGTAGCAAAGTCGAGGAATGGCTTTTCGAGGTCCTTGTATTCATCGTTCATGACGAAGCAGATGTTCATCAAAGAGCGAGATGCTTCCTCAACCGTACCCTTGAAGAGCTTGTTGCGGTCGATCTCAGCATAAAGCACATCAGCACGCTCATGAGCACGCTTGTCGGCAGCCTCGACACCGCCATGAGCCTTCAACCAGCGAAGGTTCTCCATCAAACTATAGATAGGAACCACTGGAGGAGTGTTGAACATGCTGCCCTTGTCTACATGGGTGCGATAGTCTATCATTGTAGGCAACTCACGTGGAGCCTTGCCCAACATGTCGTCTTTCACGACGATGACGGTAACACCTGCCATGGAGAGGTTCTTCTGTGCACCAGCGTAGATGGCAGTGTACTTAGATACATCCACAGGACGGCTCATGATGTCGGAACTCATATCCGCAATCAAAGGAATCTTCACGTCTGGATCACGACGCAACTCTGTACCATAGATGGTGTTGTTGGAAGTGATGTGGAGGTAGTCGGCGTCGGCTGGTTCCTTGCCCTCGAACTGAGGATAGAAAGTGTAGTTGGCGTCGGACGATGATGCGATCTCCACGACCTCACCAAAATGCTTTGCCTCTTTCATAGCCTTCTTAGCCCAAGTGCCAGAATTTACGTAGGCAGCCTTCTTGATGAGGAAGTTGGCAGGAATCTGCATAAACTGCAGGGACGCACCACCACCAAGGAAGATAACGGAATAACCCTCAGGGATGTCGAGCAACTCCTTGAAGAGGGAGACTGCCTCGTCAACTACTGGCTGGAAATCCTTAGCACGGTGGCTGATTTCCATCAATGAAAGACCTGAACCATTAAAATCCAAAATCTGCTTTGCTGTGTTCTCAATCACTTCGCGTGGAAGCATTGATGGACCTGCGTTAAAATTGTACTTCTTCATCTTGTATAATTATTTAAGTTTTAAAATACGACTGCGAAATTACACTTTTTATTTGAAACTACCAAATATTTCTGCACATTTTTAGCCTTTTGAGCAAAAAACTTTCATTATGTCAGTCATTTTAGCATAATATCTGCATATTTATGCTCCTTTTAATACTTTCTTACCTGACAGCCTCGACTATCGTTTTCACGCCCTTGATCTTTTCTCCCTTCACATTGTTGAGCACTTCACGAAGTCGAGGACGCGAGATGGCGGCATAAGCGTATCGGTCGTTGACATCTATCTTGCCGATGTCGGAAGACTTGAGACCACCCTTCTTGCACAGAAATCCGAGGATGTCGCCCTTGCTTATCTTATCCTTCTTGCCTTTACCTATATATATAGTAGCCATCTTTGGCTTGGCAGGCGCAGGAAGTTCTGCTGGAATTTCATAATTCTCGACCTCCGCATCAACATAGGTTGGGATTTCTTCGCCTGGACCCAACAAGAAAAATGCCTTGCCCTGAGCCTCCCAACGAGCGGTACGCCCCACTCTATGAATATATCCGTCTTCACTCTCTGGCAAATGGTAGTGGATGATGTTGTCGATGTCGGGAATGTCGAGACCTCTTGAGGCGAGGTCGGTGCTGACAAGGATATTGGCACTGCCATTGCTGAAACGATAGAGGGAGGCTTCTCGTTGCTTCTGTTCCAAGCCACCATGGAAGAAAGAGGTGGTGAAACCTTGCTCCACAAGATAATTGTTGGTGCGTTCTACACTGTCGCGATAGTTGAGGAACACGATAGTGCTACTATCCCCCAAGCTTCTGAGCAAAAGAGAGAGGCTTTCCAACTTGTCTTTCACCGGGCTCTCCACCTTATATATATGTATGCGCTCGGGAACCTGTTCCTCGTTCATGCGATAATCTATCTTGTCGACCCTACCCATGTGCACAAAGCAAGGTATTTCCTCGGCTTCGGTAGCAGAGAGCAAGAAATGGCGCCGCAGGCCTTTGAGAGAGTCGATGAGTAGGCTCATCTCATCTTGGAATCCCATCTCCAGACACTTGTCGAATTCGTCGATGACGAGATACTTGATGTGATAAGGCGACAAGTTGCCCTTGTTCAAATGGTCGTTGAGTCGGCCTGGGGTACCGAAGACGATTTGCGGGCGCACTTGCTTCATCACCCGATGTTCGTCCATCGTTGCACGACCGCCATAACATGCCATCGCCCGCAAACCACTACCCATGCTCTTCAAAACAGTGGCCGACTGGAGAGCCAGCTCTCTTCCTGGAGTAACAACGATGGCCTGTGGGTTGTCATCATCAGGATCGATGAGTTGTGTGAGAGGCAAGAGATAAGCCAATGTCTTTCCACTTCCGGTAGGAGAAAGCACCACTACATCCTTGTCGCTATGCAAGATTGCATTCAAAGAATCCTGCTGCATATCGTTGAGCTGAATGCCCAATTTATCTAATATTCTATCTATCATTGTGTCTACTATTATTTGCTGAGAACCAACCGATGTATTCATGCTTACACCTTCGATAATCTGCGTTATTTCTTTCTTTGGTTTATCAATTTGTCTATCTCGTCGAATTCCTTCCCCATGTTCAGGTTCAGGTAAATGGTATAGAGAGGCAAAGCCCACTGGTCTTGCTTGTCGGGAGCCAACTTGCGATATTTCTCCAGATAGGGCAAGGCACTCTTATAGAGCTTGTTGATTTCGTCGTGCTTCATACGCGTAAGCTGCGTGTTCTTGTCCAGCTCTACAGCCTGATTGAAATAAGCCAAGCCTACATTGTAGTAAGCCCCCGCCAAACTATCGTTCACCTCAATCGCCTTTTTGCTCACTTCGATGCAACGTTTGTAGTCACCCATATTCAGCAATATGGTACCCTTCGTAAACAGATAGATGTCATTGTTGGGGGCTATCTGAAGAGCCCTGTCGGCGATGACGAGAGCGGAGTCTGGCTTGTTGCCGTCGGAATAAAACTCAACCAATCGAGGAAAGAAGAACGGGAACTTCGGAGCCCTATCAAAACCCTCCCTCAGCGTGGATTCATATCGAGCTGTGTCTTTGTCGAGCTTGTACGTTTCGGCGAGGTATTGCAACATGTAGTTGTAATGCGTCGTGTCTTTGAGTGCCTCATATGAATGGTGCAAGGTTGCCTTTGCGTCCTTCATCTTATAGCCGCAGTAGACCGCCCAGTAGGCAGCCGTAGGTAGGTGGGTGTCCTTTTGTCCATACTTATAGGCTTGAAACATAGGCAAGCTGGCACAATCTATATATTGGTCGAAGAACTTGTAGGCATCTGCATACTTTTGCTTTCTTATGAACCATGTGCCACCATTATAGAGATTCGGACGAATCTTGTTCAGGTATTCGGCATGTTCCTTTCGGAAGGCGAACTCCATTTTTCTCTTCTTATCGGGAATCATCTCTACAGCATCCAAGTCCTTTGCTATGGTAAAAAGCTCAAGGGTTGCGTTAAACAACTGGGCCGTATCATAACTTTGCTTGAGATACAGTTTCTCGTTACCTTGCTCATACTGCTTGCGAACCGACTCAAAGAGAATGCTCCAGATTTTCTTGTTGCTACGGTTGACCGAGTCAGTCAATAGCTTGCGCATGCTCGCCTCTGCCTGGTCGAGGTTCTTACCCGCCTTGACTAAATCTTTGGCTGCCATGATTTCTTTCTTCTGCCCCAACATCGGCGTTGGGATCATCAGAACGAAAACTGCAACAAATTCTACTATCTGTCTGATAAACCTATATTTCATACCACTTCACTCTATCTATTTCCATATTCATAATAATACCAATAGGTGTTGCCATAGGTGTCACGAATGGCATTCTGCTGCTCTACCGGATTGGAATACTTATGCTCCATCTGCTGAAAATCCTGAAAGTCGGCATCCATCACATTGTCATGATATATGAAGCGAGGCTTGCTGCGCCTGTGAGTATAGAGAACCAACGCCTCTTTGTAATGTGTAGGCATTTTTGGCGAGTCGAGCCGATAATATTTCCCAAGCATGCCAACAAATTGGTCTAACTTCTTGTCAAGGAGCAAAGCACACAACTGGTAGTCGGCAGGAATGCGATATTTCAGATGATGTTGCTGCATCCATGACGATGGTTTCTGCATCCATTTAGGAGCCTTCCACATCAAGGCTTTCACGGTCACGCTGTCTGGCATCATCGCCTTGCTACCACCTATTAGAGGATAAGTGAAGAGCTGACTGCCCAATTTGCCGGTTCCGTTGAGACTAGCAATGCGCAACATGGTGAGCGAAGAATCTGTTTGCAATGAGTTGCGCCCCACTTGGAGGGCTTTTTCATACTGTTTTTCTTTCATCAGATGTTCCATTTTCATACGTTCGTGGAACAAACGGTCGCTACTGGAGATGAAGATTACCAATATCGCCATGACCAACATTTGCAAGATGTTGAGCCACATGTATCGTGAGAACCAACCATAGCTGTGTGGTTCCGTCTCCATCGGTTCCAACTGACGGGCAACCCACATAATGCCGCCCCACAGGATGAGCCCCAGCGGAATGACAACCCACCACGCTCCCAGAGAATGATGTACGTCGATGTTGTTTGGGATGTCGGTAATCATCGCCAGGAAGAGAAACGATGGAAAATAAGTAAGCCCGTGGAAACGTCGTTTCACACGGGTAAGTGCGTACGCTCCCACTTGAAGCAGGAAGAATACGAGAGTGATGAGAAATGGCGCAAATGCATAGCTGTAGTCGGTCATACCGCCCGACAACACATGTTGCGCCACAGCCAATACGTCTGCCTGGTAATAAGCCAGGTAGACGTAAGTAAAAGTAATAAAGATGATAGCGCAGGCGATTTGCATCTTCGTCGTGCTATTCTTTCTTGTTTCCATAAATCAATTCATTAATTTTTTTTCAGCACCATTGCCGTGCGTGCTGGCAAGTATAGCTTCAGCCACTCCTTGCGATCGTTCACATAGAGAGGGTCGTAGGTTGTGATATGAGTCATCTTGTCGTCATTCAAGCCATTGCCACCATAATCCTTGTTGTCGGTGTCGAGCACCACACTATAGGCTCCCGTTGGAACAAGGAAACCATAATCGGTAAACGAGCGGGTTGGCGAGAAATTGAACACGAAGAGCAAGTCGCCTCTCATGTAAGCGAGTATTTGGTCGCCGTCATTATGCCAGATTTCCACAACTGGTGTCTTGTTAAAGTTCTTTTCACTCTTAATGGTCTTGAGCATAGCCTTGTCAAAGTCGCCTAAGTAGTGGTAGCACAAATCATGATTGTCTACCAGGTTCCATTGCCTACGGGCATACTTATAACTCCAGCCATTGCCTTCGCGAGGGAAATCTATCCATTCCGGGTGTCCGAATTCATTGCCCATGAAGTTGAGGTAGCCACCATTGATCGTGGAGGCCGTGACGAGACGTATCATCTTGTGCAAAGCAATACCTCGATGCACCTTGTCGTTTTCATCTCCTTTCTTGAAATGCCAGTACATGTCGGCATCTATCAGTCGGAAGATAATAGTCTTGTCACCCACCAAGGCTTGGTCGTGACTCTCGCAATATGAGATAGTCTTCTCGTCGCTACGACGGTTCTTCACTTCCCAGAAAATGCTGGATGGCTTCCAGTCCTCATCCTTCAGTTCCTTGATGGTCTTGATCCAATAGTCTGGGATATTCATGGCCATGCGATAGTCGAACCCATAGCCACCATCCTCAAACTTTGCTGCCAAGCCTGGCATTCCGCTCACCTCCTCGGCGATGGTGATGGCATGCTTGTTCACCTCATGTATCAGGCAGTTGGCAAGCGTAAGGTAGCAAATGGCGTTATCGTCCTCATGACCATTGAAATAATCTCCATAGTTGCAGAAAGCCTCACCCAGTCCATGACTGTAATAAAGCATGGAAGTAACACCGTCGAAACGGAAACCATCGAAATGGAATTCATTGAGCCAATACTTACAATTGCTCAAGAGGAAATGTATCACTTCGTCTTTGCCGTAGTCGAAACAGAGACTGTCCCAAGCCGGATGCTCATGTCGGTCACCCGGATAGAAATATTGGTTGGGGTCGCCAGCCAAATTGCCCAATCCCTCCACCTCATTCTTCACAGCGTGTGAATGAACGATGTCCATGATGACTGTGATACCATTTTGATGGGCTGTATCTATCAAGTCCTTGAGTTCTTCGGGAGTACCGAAACGACTGCTGGCTGCAAAGAAACTGCTCACATGATAGCCGAAGGAGCCATAATATGGGTGCTCCTGTATGGCCATAATCTGGATGCAGTTGTAACCATCAGCTATGATGCGTGGCAGCACATTTTCCTTGAATTCTGTGTATGTTCCGACCTTTTCTGCATCTTGTCCCATACCAATGTGGCACTCATAGATGAGCAATGGAGACACATTGGGGCGGAAAGTCTTTTTCTTCCACTTATAAGGCGCTGGATTCCAAACTTGAGCGGAGAATATCTTGGTCTTTTCGTCTTGCACCACTCGCTGAGCCCATGCTGGGATACGTTCTCCTTCTCCACCTTCCCAGTGAACCTTCATCTTGTAGAGGTCACCATGTTTCAAGGCTTTCTCCGAGAGTTTGAGCTCCCAGTTGCCAGTACCCTTTATTCTCTTGGCACGATACCTTTCGGTTTCCTGCCAATTGTTGAAGTCACCTATCAGATAGATGTCGGTTGCATTTGGTGCCCACTCACGGAACACCCACCCACGCGCTGTCTTGTGCAGACCGAAATATTCATAGCCATTGGCAAAATCGCTGAGGGTGGTCTTGCCATTATGAGTGAGTTGGTTCATCTTCCACAAGGCATGCTCATGGCGCCCACGTATGGCATCTTCGTAGTCTGCCAAATATGGGTCGTTCTTCACTAGTCCAATATGTTTTACTGCAGCCTTGGCTGTTGTTTTCTTTTTTGTTGCCATATTTTATGTTTTTAGATGGTTTATATTTTATAAGGTAGTAGCCGTAGTTGAATTCTTCGGCGAAGGCCTTATGCTTTAATCTTGAATATTGCCTTTCGGAAATCACCCTGGGCTATGCATGGCTGATGTCCATCCTGAGGGAAGAATATGACACATTGCCCCACCTTGCACTTGATGAGTGTCTGAGCTTTGACACCGGGATACTTAGTGATATCTTTTTCTTCGTTATATTCGATATCCGGCAGGTCTGACAAAGGTGTGTAACCAAAAGTCTCATCCACCTCAAGGGGAATCTGAATATCTATCATCTTACGATGGGTTTCCAAGACGGCTTCCGCTTCCGTTTTGCCATGTGTCAAGTCGATATTTACAAACAAGTCCTTTCCCTTGATGTAGTGTTTTCCTACTTCCAGCTTGGAAAGGTCGTTTTCCTTGATAAACTTCACCACATCAGCGAAGAGGGGATTCAGAGAGACATAGTTCTCCAAATTGTTTAATGTATCTATTACCATAATTATTATAGTTTAGTCTTCAATTCTCTTACCATTCTCATAAGTACCTTTGGCTGTAATCTGACCATTGCGGTCTTTTTCTACAAATCGCCCATCGCGAGAATCATTGCGATAAGTGCCTTCGAAGCGCTTGCCATCCTTGTCTTCCTCGATGCATGCGCCTTCTCGCTTACCGTTATGGTATACGCCCTTGAAACGATTGCCATTGGCATAATGTATGACGACATTGCCATCTACATGCCCGTTTTTGAAATCGCCCTCAAAGATGTCGCCATTCTTCTTCGTCAGTTTGCCCAAGCCATTTTGAAGGTCGTCTTTCCAACCTCCTACATATACGTCACCGTTTTTCCAAACGAATGTACCCTGACCGGAGCGTTGCCCATCATTGAACTGTCCCGTGTATTTTGAGCCGTTGGAAGAACGGAAGATACCTTCTCCAGTTCGTTCGCCTTGCAAATAATCACCTTCGTATACGTCTCCATTATGGAATTTGTAGATTCCCTTACCGTCCTGGATGTCATCTTTCCAGTCTCCGATGTAGACATCTCCATCCGCATACTTGAATGTGCCCTTGCCTGAGCGTTGGTTGTCTACCCAATGCCCATCATAAGTAGTCCCGTCGCCCCAGTTGAAGAATCCATTGCCGTTCTTCATGTCGTTCATCCATTGACCTTTATATTGAGCACCGTTGGCATAGGTGTAGACACCCCTGCCCTGACGCTTGTCCTTGTACCAGTCGCCATCATACTTGTCGCCATTGTAATAAAACATGACTCCATGGCCGTGTTGGAAATCCCTGAACCAAAGTCCTACATATTTGTTGTTGTTTTGGAAATAGTATGTACCCTTTCCATGCTGCTGGTCTTGCATCCACTGACCTTCATATTTCTCGCCGTCAGCAAAAGTATACACTCCATAACCTTCACGTTTGCCTTTTACATAGGAGCCTTCATAGGTGTCGCCATTCTTATAAATGGTGGATCCCTTTCCCTGAGGCTTTCCGCTCACCATCTCCCCCTTGTACTGTCCGCCATCGCGGGTAGTACAAGAACCAAGGGATATCTTTTGAGCACAGGCTCCAGTAGTAGCCAATGCCAAAGAAAAAGCGATGAGCCAACTTCTTCCTTGCTGGGTAAATCTTATAGTATGTTTATTAATATATTTCATGTTTAATGGTTTGTAATCTTGTATTTCAAGCCCAAAATTATAAGTTTTTCCTTAAACAGCCAAATAGATTAAACAAATTTAAGGTTAAATCAATGAAAAATCATTTTTCTCAAAAAAAATATGTAGCAAGATACAATATTCTTTTGACTACGACGTTTCTACATGAAAGGAAAATTTATAGACTAATCTCAAAAGTTATGATTTTAAACTGTGCTATCATTGATGAGGACCCACAAGCTTTGCGCCAGTTGAAGCAATACGTAGACAAAACACCGACGTTACATCTAATCGGTGCTTACTCTACCGCCATTGAGGCCGTGGATGGTATCCGCCACAACCACTTGGATATCCTGTTCCTGGCCATACACATGCAGCAAATCAGCGGTTTGGAGTTTGCCAAGGTCGTGCCAAAGAATGTGAAAATTATATTTACTACCGCTTTCAAGGAATATGCCATCGAAGCATACAAGGTAAACGCATTCGACTATCTGCTCAAGCCGATTGGGTATGAGGATTTTATGCTTACATGCAAAAGAGTGTTTGACAGCTATATGCAAGACGACAACTACAATCCCATCAAGCGGGACAAGTTCTTGGTAGTGAAACGCGACTATAAATATACCCGTATTTCTATAGATGACATCCTGTTTGTAGATTGCGAGAAAGACTATCTTAGATTCCATCTCGACGGAAAGCCCAACGTGATGACATTGGGCAATCTGAAACATTTGGAAGAGAAATTGCCAAAGGATAAATTCAAGCGCGTACATCGCTCTTATCTTGCCAACATGTCTAAGTTTGATACCATCGACCAAATGCGCATTACTTATGGCGATGTTTCCATACCAATTTCAGAAACCTATTTTGAGGAGATTAAAGTCTACATAGACGACCATTCTCTTTAGCCTGCTTTATTCTATATATGATATAGCTCGCATATAGCAGTATTCGTGATAATATTCTTTGAACAGGGTGAGCTGCTTCTCTTTTGGTGCTTATGAACAATTCTGGCTCCAGGAAAGGGTCAACAAGCCAAGGCTTTTTTCATATACGATCTTATTTCCTTGCGAGCAGCCCCCAGTTTTTGCTCAGCACTCTTATAGTTAAGGTTGAGCTCCTTGGCTATCTCTCCCACTCGCTTACCCTCGAAGATGCTCATTCTATAGATGCGACTTTGGCTTTCAGCAAGTCTAGCAATGCCTCGCTCCAAAATCTCATGAACTTCTTGTACGGAGTATACTGCCGCCACGTCTTCTTGAGTTCCATTACGCCGATTGGTGGTGGCAACAAAATGTACAAACTTATCATAGCATTTCTTCCTACGCCAATAATCTTTTATCATATTGTTGGCTGTAGTGAAGACAAGGCTATGCAAGGTGTTGGCTGTTATTATCTGGTCGAGCTGCAGCAATCTCAGGTAGACATCCTGCACAATGTCCTCTACCCCGCCTGCGAACTGCAAACGAGATGCTACGAACGATTTCAACTCTTCGTAGTGCTCTGTGTAAAACTTAGCAATTATGCTGTGTTTAGATTCTTTTTGTTCCATGACGGTGGTTTTTAATATCATGATTTTTGCGTTATGCTCTTGCAAAGATAATAAAAAATCATGTTGCTTCCAAAGGAAAAGACAAAAAAAATGTGCTAAATGCTCCTTTTGAAACATTTAGCACACATATAGAAACGAATTGTAACACGGAATGTTACATCTCACAAAGTTTATTACGATTTAATACGCCATTTTACTTAATCATCTCAACGCTTCTCTTGAGGAAGGCATCGAGAGATGCGCCCTTCAACATGCCATTCTGAAGCAAGGCAAGATCGATGAGCTGGTGAACAATATTGTTGCCCTTGGCATAGTCGGCGATGATATTATCGCGCTTTGCCTTCTCGTCGTTGATAGCCTTCTCGGTGTTGTGAACGTCATCCTTCTCCGCTTGGGTAATCTCCTCTGGTTTCTTCTTGGTCTGCTCCTGATGAAGAACAGCCAAGCGAGCCTCCTGCCCCTTAATCTCAGCGAGGATTGGCTTCAATGCCTCTGAAGTATTGGCTTCTGAATCGGAAAGAACCTTCTTCACAAGAGGATGGTCTGAATTCAAGACGATGGTGTAGCTGTCTGGCATCTGGCCATAGAAGTTCATACCAGCCTGGAACTGGCTCATTGCCTTCATACGACGCATGTACTCGTTTTGGGTGATGAGCACTGGCTGGTTCTGCTCACCGAGAGCCTGTACCTCAACATAGAACTCTGCCTTTTCCAACTTAGGCATCTGTGAGCGGAATACCTGTGACAAGTTGTCAGTCTGATCCTTGTTCAAGTCAGTCTTCTTTGCATCCTCTTTCACAATGAGACGGTCTACGATATCTGAGTCTACACGGGTGAAACGAGTCTTCTCCAACTTCTGCTCCAACATGTTGACCATTGGTGTGTCTAGCTGACCAGCCATCAACAACACAGAATAGCCCTTAGCCTTGGCAGCCTCGATATAAGAGTACTGTTCCTCCTTGTTATTGGCGTAGAGGTAAACCAAGTTGCCATCCTTGTCGGTCTGGTTGTCCTTGATGAGTGTCTTGTACTCTTCGAAGGTGAAATACTTGCCATCTACGTCCTTGAAGAGGGCGAAGTCCTTGGCGCGCTCATAGAAGTCTTCCTGGGAGAGCATTCCATAATTAATGAAGAGCTTGAGGTCATCCCACTTCTCCTCATACTCCTTGCGGTTTTCCTTGAAGATGGAGTTCAATCGATCTGCCACCTTCTTGGTGATGTAGGTAGAAATCTTCTTCACGTTGCTATCGCTCTGAAGGTAGCTACGGCTCACGTTCAATGGGATGTCTGGAGAGTCGATGACACCATGAAGCAGGGTCAAGAACTCAGGAACAATGCCCTCCACCTGGTCAGTGACGAACACCTGGTTGCAGTAGAGCTGAATCTTGTTGCGCTGCATGTCGATATTGTTCTTGATGCGTGGGAAGTAGAGAATACCCGTCAAGTTGAATGGGAAATCTACGTTTAGATGAATCCAGAACAGAGGTTCGTCCTGCATTGGATAGAGCGTGTGATAGAACTTCTTGTAATCCTCGTCCTTCAAGGTGCTAGGTGCCTTGGTCCAAAGCGGCTCCACATTATTTATAATGTTATCCTCGTCAGTCTCCACGTTCTTGCCGTCTTTCCACTCGGTCTTCTTACCGAATGCCACAGGCACTGCCATAAACTTGCAGTACTTATTGAGGAGTTCCTCAATCTTGCTCTTCTGCAAGAACTCCTTACAGTCGTCGGCGATGTGGAGGATAATGTCCGAGCCACGCTCAGCCTTGTCGGCGTCCTCTATCTCGAATGCTGGTGAACCATCGCAACTCCATTTCACAGCCTTGCTTCCCTCCTTGTAACTCTTGGTGATGATTTCCACCTTGCTGGCTACCATGAATGAAGAGTAGAAGCCCAAGCCGAAGTGACCGATGATGGCGTTGGCGTTCTCCTTGTACTTATCCAAGAAGTCGGTTACGCCAGAGAATGCTATCTGGTTGATGTATTTATCGATTTCCTCCTCAGTCATGCCTATACCATGATCGCTGATAGTCAGCGTGCCAGCCTTCTCGTCGAGCGATACGCGAACGGTCGTGTCGCCAATCTCACCCTTGAAATCGCCTGTTGCAGCGAGAGTCTTCAATTTCTGTGTGGCATCCACAGCATTTGAGACCATCTCGCGGAGGAAGATGTCATGATCTGAATATAAGAATTTCTTGATGACAGGGAAGATGTTCTCTGTCGTTACTCCAATATTACCTTTCTGTGCCATAGTTATTTTATTTAATTTTGTTTTACTTATTTATTTGCTAAATCACTTTGCAAATAACATGCCAAAAACGAAATAACCAAAGCTTCCGGGTAAGAAAAACTACGAAAAAAGGTCGCCGACTCCTTACGAGTAGCGACCTTTTGAGATATATGAATCTTGATAAAATCTAAATTCAATGTTTCCGCAAGGAGATTAGTCCTTGAAGAAATCCTTAACAGCCTCATTTGGTACCATCTTCTCATCGAAAACGTAAGCACCAGTCTTAGGGCTCTTAACCATCTTGATAACCTTTGTGTATGCGCGACCATCCATGTTACCTTCGTGGAGGGTAGCGACCGCTTTCTTTGCCATAGTCTATTAAAATTGATAAAATTGTTAAACTTGTAAGCTAGCTTACTTAATCTCCTTGTGAAGAGTCATCTTCTTAAGGATTGGGTTGTACTTCATCAACTCAAGACGCTCAGGAGTGTTCTTACGATTCTTAGTAGTCACGTAACGGCTTGTACCTGGCATACCACTGTTCTTCTGCTCAGTGCACTCGAGGATAACCTGTACTCTATTACCTTTTGCTTTCTTTGCCATGATATTTATTCTCCTATAACTTTAATGTCTTTCCAATCTACATAGCCCTTCTTTACTGCCTGATTGAGGGCAGCATCAAGACCTACCTTATTAATGAGACGAAGACCAGCAGCACTGATCTTGAGGCTAATCCAGCAACCTTCCTCTACATAGTAGAATTTCTTGCTGAAGAGGTTAACGTCAAAGCTTCTCTTTGTACGGTGCTTTGAGTGAGACACATTGCAACCCAACTGTGCCTTCTTACCTGTAATTTGACAAATCTTAGACATTTCTATCTTTAATTTTGTAATTCGTTAATTGATACCTATTCCAAACAGAGTGCAAAATTACAAATAATTCTCGAATAGACAAAATAATCCCTAAAAGAAATCAATCTTTTAAGGATTATTAATATTATTATCGTAATCTATTGATTATTATATAGATTTATGCCTCTTTTTTAAGGTCATCAGCATGCTCCTTGAGGAACTCATGCATACCCTTCAAGGCTGTGTTGGTGGCAATGGCAAGATTGATGTCGCGACCATAATCCTCGGTGAGCTTCTCCACACGCACGTCGTCTTTGTTGCCATAACCGATGTAGATGGTACCCACTGGTATTTCCTTGGTGCCGCCGGTTGGACCTGCCACGCCTGTAGCAGAGATGGCGAAGTCGACATCGAGCGCCTTGATGGCTCCCACAACCATTTCGCGTGCCACTTCCTCGCATACGGCAGTCTGCTCCTCCAGCACCTCATGGCTGACACCGAGAAGACGCTCTTTAACCTCGTTGGTGTACGAGACGATGCCACCCTTGAAGTAGTTGCTGGCTCCTGGCACCGAGATGATGGCTTCGGCGATGCGACCGCCCGTGCAACTCTCGGCAGTGCCCATTGTCTTGTCACTGTTGTAGAGCATCTCCTGGATACCCTTACTCAATATTTTGCTTTCAAATTCCATTGTTCTGTTGTTTTTTACTTAAATGTCACTTTGCTGTATGCTGGCAAGTCTATCGTGGCGAAATCTCCGTCGCGATACTTGAAGGTACCAACACAGCCTATCATCGCCGCATTGTCGGTGGTATAGCTGAACTTAGGGATATAGATGGTCCAGCCATATCGCTTGGCATGGTCGCGGAAGGCATTGCGAAGACCATTGTTGGCAGACACGCCGCCAGCCACAGCCACATGCTTGATGCCCGTCTGCTTCACAGCCATACGGAGTTTCTTCATCAGGATGTCGACGATGGTAAACTCGATGCTTGCAGCCAAGTCATACTTGTTCTTCTCTACGAAATCAGGGTCTTCCGCCACCCATTTGCGCATATTGTAAAGGAAGCTGGTCTTGAATCCAGAGAAACTATAGTTCATGCCTGGGATATGAGGCTCGGCAAAAGTGAACGCCTTCGGATTGCCCTGGCGAGCATACTTGTCGACGATAGGACCGCCTGGGTATCCCCACTCCAGCACCTTGGCACACTTGTCGATGGCCTCGCCTGCCGCATCGTCGATGGTTTGGCCGAGCACCTGCATGTCGTTGTAGGCGTTCACCTTCACGATTTGAGAGTTGCCGCCACTTACGAGCAAGCAAATGAATGGGAAAGGAGGCGCGCTGTTGTCATCGTCGCTCTCCTTGATGAAGTGAGCCATCACATGCCCCTGCAAGTGATTCACGTCGATGAGCGGGATGTTGAGCGCACGAGCAAAGCCCTTGGCGAAGCTTACGCCGACGAGCAAGGAGCCCATCAAGCCCGGTCCACGGGTGAAAGCCACAGCCGAGAGGTCTTCCTTCTTGATGCCCGCACGGGCGATGGCCTGGTCTACAACTGGCACCACATTCTGCTGATGGGCACGCGAAGCCAGCTCTGGCACCACGCCGCCGTATGCGCGATGCACTTCCTGCGAAGCGGTCACGTTGCTCAGCAACACTCCGTTCTTGAGCACTGCGGCAGAGGTATCGTCGCAGCTGCTCTCTATACCTAATATATAAATATCCTTCTTATCTTCCATAACATGAATGGATTTTAATGCGTCAAGATTTCCACACCGTGCTCAGTCATCACGAAGGTGTGTTCCCACTGTGCAGATGGTTTCTCATCGCCAGTGATCACCTCCCATCCGTATGGGTCGTCGGCGTCGATGAATACCTTCCAAGTACCCATGTTTATCATAGGCTCGATGGTGAACACCATGCCTGGGACGAGCAACATGCCCGTGCCCTTGTGTCCATAATGAAGCACCTCCGGCTCCTCGTGGAACTGGATGCCGACGCCATGGCCACAGAGGTCGCGAACCACACCATAGCCATATTTCTTGCAATGTTTCTCGATGGCATGGCCGATGTCGCCCACAAAGCTATATGGCTTAGCCACCTCGGCACCGAGGTCGAGGCATTCCTTCGCCACGCGTACCAACTGTTCCTTCTCAGGCGTGGTCTTGCCACCCACGATGAACATGCGGCTTGCATCAGCATAGTAGCCATCCACGATGGTCGTCATATCCACGTTCACGATGTCGCCCTCCTGTAGCACATCCTCCTCTTTTGGGATACCATGGCACACCACCTCATTGATGCTGGTGCACACACTCTTAGGATAGCCCTCGTATCCCAAGCAAGCAGGAATGGCATTGTGCTCCTTGCAATAAGCCATGCAAATATCGTCAATCTCCTGAGTGTTCATTCCAGGATGGATAGCCTCCGCCACGGCATCGAGGCAACCGGTGTTGACAACACCACTCTTGCGAATGCCCTCTATCTGCTCAGGGGTCTTAATCAAGTCGCGGGTAGGCACGAGCTTACCCTTGTTTTCCCAATACATCACCTGCTTGTCGAGCTCTGTGATAGGCTGTCCAGGCAAGCAATGCCATCTTTTCTTCTTTGCCATTATCTTATATATTATTGATTTCGACTGCAAAAGTACATCATTTATTGCAAATTTCAAAATTATTCGTCGATTATTTACCTTAATTTATACGTCTTGGCGAGAAACCTTACTTCAGATAGTTATAAATCTTGTCGCACCAGTCCTCGCCGTTCTGTGGGCAATAGGTGAAGATGCCCAGCTCGGAGGCGGCACAGCAGTTGCGAGGTCCGTCGTCTATGAACAGACACTCTTCCGGCAACGCCTTTTCCTGGGCCATCACATAGCGGAAGAAATTTTCGTCTGGTTTCATGTATTTCACCTCATAGCTACGATAGATAGCATCGAAATAGTCTTGGATGGGATGGCCGTCGCCAGAAAAGTCGTTGCTGTCGGTCCATGCCGAGACGTATGGGTTGGTATTCGACAAGAGGATGACGCGATAGCCCTGCTTGCGCAGGTTCTTGATGGTCATCAACTTGCGGGCAGGAACCTCTTTCATATACCCCATCCAGCAATGTTGCAGCTGTTCGAAGCTCACGTCTTTTCCCAACTCATTGCAGATGGCAAGACGATACTCTTCCTCACTGACTTTTCCCTCCTCCAGTTCACCATTCAAGCCACTCTGTTTATAAGGGTTCATACGATTGGCAAACTCGGTAAGTCCCAATTCAAGGAAGCGTTTTTTCGGCTCCTCGTTGTCGATAGTGATGATCACGCCACCCATATCGAAAATTACAGTTTTTATCATTATCCTAAAAATCTAGTTGAATCTTGTTTTTTCTCGCCTCATTGAGCGAGGCTATCTTAGCCTGTTCCTGATGATACTCTTGGCGAAGTCTCTCATATCGCTCGTTGAGTTCGGCGATAAACTTGGGGCGTTCCGTCTCATTGAGGAATCTAGCGCAGATGCCGGCATTGAGCGAGGCATCCTTCACCCAGATGACAGGACCGTCGTATTCCGGGGCAATCTTCAACGCCACATGCAGCTCGCTGGTAGTGGCTCCACCAACCATGATAGGTATGCGCAAGCCAGCCTTCTGCATGGCACGCGCCGTATTCACCATCTCCTCCAGCGAAGGCGTGATAAGACCGCTCAGACCGATGGCATCCACCTTCTCCTCGATGGCTTTTTTCACGATTTGCTCGGCAGGCACCATCACACCGAGGTCGATGATGTCATAGTTGTTGCACGACATCACCACGCACACGATGTTCTTTCCGATGTCGTGTACGTCGCCTTTCACCGTTGCCATCAATATCTTGCCAGCCTTGGTCGAAGAGCCGGAGTTTTCGGCCTCGATATGGGGCTGAAGTATAGAAACTGCCGATTTCATCGTGCGAGCGGTCTTCACCACTTGGGGCAGGAACATCTTGCCTTCGCCGAAGAGTTCGCCCACCTCGTTCATGCCATCCATCAGAGGCCCTTCGATGACATTCACGGCATGTGGATAATTCTTCAAGGCCTCGTCGATGTCCTGTGGCAAAAATTCAGAGATGCCCTTGCGCAGGGCATATTTCAATCGATCCTCCACCGTATCCTTGCGCCACTCTGGAGCGGCAGGCTTCTTAGGTGCCACCCCACCAGCCTTGGCAGCGGCTTTGGCGGCATCTGCCTTCTCCTTAATTTCGGCGGCAAGCTCGATGAGTTCGTCGGCGGCACCCTTTCGGCGGTTCAGCACAACATCCTCAATCAGCTGAAGCTGTTCTTGAGGCAACTTATTGTAATCCATTCTAGCTTTGGCATTTACGATTCCAAAGTCCATACCAACTTGTTGAGCGTGATGCAGGAACACGCAATGTATGGCCTCTCGTATGTAGGTATTACCACGGAAGGAGAAGGAAAGGTTGCTCACACCACCACTGACGTGGGCTCCGGGCAGATTCTCGTGAATCCACTTGGTGGCACGAATAAACTCCACGGCATAGTTGTCGTGCTCCTCCATACCGGTGGCGATGGCGAGCACATTGGGGTCGAAGATAATGTCGAGCGGGTTCATGCCCAGCTTGTCCACCAACAGATGGTAAGCGCGCTCGGCTATCTCGATGCGTCGCTCGTAGGTGGTGGCCTGACCAATCTCGTCAAAACACATCACCACCACGGCTGCCCCATAGCGCATCACGTCGCGGGCATGAGAGAGGAACACCTCCTCGCCCTCCTTCAGCGAAATACTGTTGACAATGCACTTGCCTTGGCAGCACTTCAAACCTGCCACGATGACATCCCACTTGGAGGAGTCTATCATAATAGGTACGCGAGCCACATCTGG
The DNA here is from genome assembly GCA_002440225.1 of Candidatus Segatella violae. Lineage (GTDB taxonomy): Bacteria > Bacteroidota > Bacteroidia > Bacteroidales > Bacteroidaceae > Prevotella > Prevotella violae. Next base: position 4,467 of record DJSH01000076.1, on the reverse strand, counting down.
CTCGGCGGCTATCATGTTGAGGAAATTCACCATCTCGGCCTTGGCGTCGAGCAGTCCGTCGTCCATGTTCACATCGACCACTGCCGCTCCATCAGCTACCTGCTTACGTGCGATGCCGATGGCTTCCTCGTAATTCTTTTCATTAATCAAACGCAGGAACTTCCTGCTACCAGCCACGTTACAGCGTTCGCCGACATTTACGAAACGAGCTGCGTCTACGGGCAAATGTACGGAGTCATCGACCTGCAACAGGTCGAGACCCGAAAGCCACATATATTGTGGTTTCTCTGCCACCTGATGGGGTTTCTTCCCCTTCACCAACTCGGCATAACGAGCGATGAAATCGGGAGTTGTGCCGCAACATCCACCGATAATATTGACGATGCCTTCGTCGATGAATTCGGCGATTTGCGGAGCCATACTCTCTGGCGTCTCATCATATTGGCCCATCTCGTTAGGTAATCCGGCATTGGGATGCGCACTGACGAAATAGGGCGACACCTTGGCGATATGCTCGATGAAAGGCTTCATCTGTGGGGCTCCGAAGGCGCAGTTCATGCCGAAGGAGAATATCGGATAGGGAGAGAGACTTGCCAAGAAGGCATCCACCGTCTGTCCGCTCAGGGTGCGACCAGCCAAGTCGCTCACCGTCATGCTTATCATGATAGGCAGCTCCACGCCATGCTTCTTCATCATGGTGAGCGCAGCGTCTATCATCGCCTTGCAGTTGAGCGTATCAAAGATGGTCTCTATCAGGATGATGTCGGCCCCACCCTCGATGAGACCGTCGATTTGCTCGCAGCAATCGTCGAAGAGCTCATCGTATGTAATCTCTCGGGCGGCAGGATTGCTCACGTCCGGGCTCATGGAGCAAGTCTTGTTGGTAGGTCCCACGTCGCCAGCCACAAACCGAGGCTTGTCGGGCGTGGAATACTTGTCGCACTCGATGCGAGCCAGCCTAGCTCCCTCGTAGGCCATCTCACGGGCGCAATCCTCCAAGTGATAATCGGCTTGCGAAATGCGCTGCGACGAGAAGGTGTTGGCCGTGATGATGTCGGCGCCAGCCTCCAAGTAATTGCGGTATATTGTGGAAATCACGTCGGGACGCGTGATGTTGAGCATGTCGTTGTTGCCCTTCATCTGCCCCGGCTGGTCTTGGAATCTATCGCCACGAAAGTCTGCCTCGGTGAGGTTGAACTTCTGTATCTCCGTACCCATGGCGCCATCCAAGACTAGGATTCTTTCTTTTGCTATCTCTCTAATGTCCTTTTTCATAGTTTTCTAATAGTGCTTGATGGCCCTGTCCATTTCTCGGCGGTCTTCCTTCTCCTTCAGGGTCTGTCGCTTGTCATACTCTTTCTTACCCTTGCACAGGGCGATGTCTACCTTGGCGCGCCCATGGTCGTCGATGAAGATGAGCGTTGGCACGATGGTGAATCCTGGCTGCTTGCTGTCCTCCTCCAATCGGTGGAGCTCACGCTTGGTAAGCAGCAACTTGCGGTCTCTGCGCGCCTCGTGATTGGAGAACGAACCGTAGAAGTAAGGAGAGATATTCATGCCTTTCACCCAAAGCTCCCCCTGGTAAAAGTCGCAATAACTATCTACGAGCGAAGCCTTTCCGTTGCGGATAGACTTGATCTCGGTGCCCGTGAGCACAATGCCCGCAGTGTAAGTGTCAACGAAGAAGTACTCGAACGATGCCTTCTTGTTGCGTATCTGTATCGGACTCTTCTTGCGAAGTTCCTGTTCTTGCTTGTTCATATACCTTATTATAATATTAAAGCGGCGAAAAGCTTTCGCCCATCATTTCTCTATTTTTGCAAAATTGTCGATATGCTCGTCGATGTAATAGGCGATGCGAGCCGTCCATTCCTCCTCGTTCTCTACGAATACATCGTCGAAGTCGTCAAACTCGGGCAGCCGCTCGTAGAGCGCCATAAACTCCTCGTCGCTCATGTCGCCCTCTATCTCCTCGTGGTGGTTCTTATAGAGCATGTGGCTCTTGTTGATGAGCTTGTAGATGTCTTGCAAGCCCCAGTTGCGAAAGGCTTTGTCGGTTGGATTTTTCCAGATGAAAGGGCCATATCCGTTGTGGATGAGCTGAATCATGCCCCCGTCCATCATCTCCTCGTGCAGGATGTCCCAGGCAAGCAGGGTGATTTGGTCGCTGTTGAGCAGCCCCATCGTCTCTGCCGTGAGCTCACCGCCGATGGCATTGCGGACGGCATCTACAAAGACCTTTACAAATTCGTCCATACCAGCTTCGGCAGCTTGCTGAAGGCTGGCATCTTTTATTTTTATTTCAGTCATAACCTTATCAAAATTGCAATTTTCAGTTTGCAAAGATACATGAATTTGTGCATTTACACAAGAAAAAATCTAAATATTAGGTTAAAGAGTTAAAAAGAATACCCATTTTTAGGTATTTTTCCCAGATTTTTTGTACTTTTGTGGTCGGAATTAAGTACAAGAACATTTATTTATATATTCATTAATATAAATTTTAGCGAATATGATCTATTCTAAAGAAGTTGACAACATGTGCGTTGTCGCTAAGGGTCCAAACCACGGACCAGCTCCAATTCCTGAAGAGGGAAAATGGATTCAGGCAAAAGAGATCAAAGACATCTCTGGTTATACTCACGGTGTGGGTTGGTGTGCTCCTCAGCAGGGTGCTTGTAAGCTTTCCTTGAACATCAAGGAGGGCGTTATCCAGGAGGCTCTTGTTGAGACTATCGGTTGTACTGGTATGACTCACTCAGCTGCCATGGCTTCTGAGATTCTCCCAGGCAAGACTATCCTTGAGGCTTTGAACACTGACCTCGTATGCGATGCTATCAACACAGCTATGCGCGAGCTCTTCCTCCAGATTGTTTACGGTCGTAGCCAGAGCGCTTTCTCTGAGGGCGGTCTTGTTATCGGCGCTGGTCTTGAGGACCTCGGCAAGGGTCTTCGTTCACAGACTGGTACTCTCTATGGTACTGTAGCTAAGGGTACACGTTACCTCGAATTGACAGAGGGTTACATCACAAAGCAGTTCTTGGATAAGGACAACCAGGTTTGTGGTTATGAGTATGTTCACCTCGGCAAGATGATGGAGGCAATCAAGAACGGTATGGACGCCAACGAGGCTGTCAAGAAGTTCACAGGTTGCTACGGTCGCACAACCGCCGAGCAGGGTGCTGTTAAATCAATTGATCCACGTAAAGAATAATAAGGAGATACAGATATGATTAGAAAAGTAAGTTACGAAAGTCAGGAACGTCGCGAGAAGCAAGTTCTTGCTGCTCTTAATGCTAACGGTATCAAGAGCTTGGAAGAGGCTAATCAAATCTGCGAGGACGCAGGTGTTGATCCTTATCAGATGTGTGAAGACACTCAGCGTATCTGCTTCGAGAACGCTAAGTGGGCGTATGTAGCTGGTGCTGCCATCGCTATCAAGAAGGGTGTAAAGAGTGCTGCTGACGCTGCCGAGGCTATCGGTATCGGTCTTCAGAGCTTCTGTATCCCTGGTTCTGTAGCCGACGACCGTAAGGTAGGTCTTGGCCACGGTAACTTGGCTGCTCGTTTGCTCCGCGAGGAGACAGAGTGCTTCGCTTTCTTGGCAGGTCACGAGTCATTCGCTGCTGCCGAGGGTGCTATCAAGATTGCCGAGATGGCAAACAAGGTACGTGTAAAGCCTTTGCGCGTTATCTTGAACGGTCTTGGCAAGGATGCTGCTCAGATCATCAGCCGTATCAACGGTTTCACATACGTACAGACCAAGTTCGACTACTACACAAGCGAGTTGAAGGTTGTTCGTGAAATCGCTTACTCTGACGGTCCTCGTGCTAAGGTTAAGTGCTATGGCGCTGACGATGTACGTGAGGGTGTTGCCATCCTCTGGAAGGAGAACGTAGATGTATCAATCACTGGTAACTCTACCAACCCTACTCGTTTCCAGCACCCAGTGGCTGGTACATACAAGAAGGAGCGTTTGGCTGCAGGTAAGCCATACTTCTCAGTAGCTTCTGGTGGTGGTACTGGTCGTACATTGCACCCAGATAACATGGCTGCTGGTCCTGCTTCTTACGGTATGACCGATACTATGGGTCGTATGCACTCTGACGCTCAGTTCGCAGGTTCTTCTTCAGTTCCTGCTCACGTAGAGATGATGGG
>DJSH01000076.1:0-264 GCA_002440225.1 Candidatus Segatella violae | reverse complement strand
CCTCGGTATGGGTAACAACCCTATGGTTGGTGCTACTGTAGCTATCGCCGTAGCTGTAGACCTCGCTTTGAACAAGAAGTAATCACTTGATTTCAAGCTAATTATAGTCCCCATGACTTTCACAGCCATGGGGATTTTTTTTGTATCGTAAGAAGAATGTTTCTTAGACAGAACGACATTTTTGATAACGATAACAGATAACAGTCCGTTTTCCGGATAGGGTAAAAGGAGAAAGAGAAAATTTTATATTTATATATATATATA
>DJSH01000064.1:4761-6445 GCA_002440225.1 Candidatus Segatella violae | reverse complement strand
CCTTATTCCAATTCTTACATCGTCTATGAGGTGATGCGAGAGAATGGAGCTTACTGTGTGCTCGCCTTGAAGAACCAAGGACGAGTGATGTTCCGTTTCATCGACGCGCCTTTCAGCAGCAAGTGGTTCGTGGATGAGCATCATGCGGTGTATAGTGACTGGAGCAAGGTGAGAGAGCAGATAGGCAAAAAGCTTTCTGTTTCCTCGCTCGTGAGCAGTTATGAGATGTATCGTGACATCATCTTCGGCAACAATCGCCGTCAGGAACTCTTGCCTTATCGCAAGTTTGCCATCGTGGAGAGTGCCAAGTACCAGAATATCCCTCGCACCATTCAGAACGTGTTCCTCAATACCAAGTTGGATGCCGACTTCATCAAGAACACCATCATCCGTTCGATGAGCGATGAGGATGCGTTCATCGACCTCAACTTTTATCGGGAGCAAATCAAGGAGTTTGAACAGGAGTACACCGACGTGAGTCTTTGGTCCAAGAAAAACAAGAATGGCGAGGTGGTGGTTCGACGTATGGCCGACAAGGTGATGGATACGTATCGCACCCTGTTGAACAATCGCCGCTTGATACGTGAGGGACGCAAGGAACTCAACTATGCCGAGCGCATTGCCCAGGAACTTCTGCCGCAATATCGTCTTGACATCCAGGAGAGCGAGGGGGAGCGCAATCGCATCCTTCGACTGAAAAGTGAGGAACAGGAGAAATATGGCAAGGAGCGTGACAAGCTGACCAAGGAGATTGGTGTGCTGGATGCCCAACTGAAGAAGACTGCCGCCAAGCGCAAGCACTATGAGGAGATTCATATCGAGGATGTCCTGAGAAAAGTAGAGCAGGAACCGACCATAGAGGAGGAGAGAAAGCGCCAAGAGGCGATGAAGGCTGAGTTGGAGAAGTCGTACCAGAATGTGGTGGATAAGTACAAGGCGCAGTTGGATCTCTTGGAGATGGACTTGCGTGCCTTCGAGAACAACCAGAGCACGCAAGTCAATGAGCGCAAGGCTACGCTGATGAACAAGAAAGAGAGCTTTATGCAAGAGCTTCGAAAGGCTGAGACGGAATCCCGAGCTGTCATCGCAGAGAAGATGGTGGCATTGGATGAGGTCATCGACCAACTTTCCAATGACGAGACCAACCTGAGAGTTCAGAAGGCGAAAGTGGCTCACGAGAATCCTCTAGCCAAGGAGATGGAGGCGAATGAGCAGGAACATGCCGGGCTCTTGTCTCGCAAAACCCAGTTGGAGGCTGAGATGAAGGAGCAAGAGATGCGCTTGGAGACCTTGCGACAGGAGGCGGAGAAGGAATTGGAAATCGCCGAACTGAAATACCAGGCTTCGCTCGATGAGCCGAAGAAGCAGAAAGCTGACCTCATCGCCGAAATCGAAAAGATTCAGAATCTTTTGGACAAGAGCAAAGGCTCGTTCTCCGAGTGGCTCGACCAAAACAAGAAAGGTTGGCAGGAGAACATCGGAAAGGTGGTGGACGAGGAGACCATATTATATAATAATGTGCTGAATCCGCAGTTGGTGGGCAGTGAAAGTTCTGAGAAAGAACTTTCTGCTGGTACCTCTCAAACCACGTCTCTTTATGGCGTGGCTATCAATCTGGCTGCCATCGAACGAAAGTTCAGAACCCCGGAAGAGTTGAAGACGGTGTTGGCGGAGAAAGAGGAAA
>DJSH01000064.1:0-4703 GCA_002440225.1 Candidatus Segatella violae | reverse complement strand
CTTGAAGGGCAAGTACCAGACGCAGATAAGAAAAATCAACGAAACGCTCCATACCTTGAAGGCGGAGCTGATGCAGATGCCGCAGTTGGAGAAGAAAGTCAAGACCAAGGCTCTCGAACTTCAGAACCAATTGGAGAATTGGCGCAAGCAGCAACTCGCAGAACTGGATGACAAGCACAATGCGATTGTGGCTGATAAGGTGAAGCGGGAAGAGGCGAAGCGCCAGTTGGAAACCGAGCTACAACGCAAGTTGAAGTCCTTGCAGACCGAGTATAATCGTCAGGTGAAAGCAGAGACGGAGGCTTTCGAATCCTTTGCTTCCGATGTGGAAGCGCAAATTGAGGGCAAGAAAAAGCAAGTGGAAACTCGCAAGCAGGAACTCTTGAAGGCGCAACACGATGAGTTGCAAGGCAAGGACATGGACACGAAGGCTCTGGATGCTTACAACAAGCGCATCGCAGAATTAGATGCAGAACTTCATTTTATTCGTCAGCACCGTGATGAGGTGGCTGTCTATCGAAACGATAAAATAGAACTGTTTGATACGGAGCCAATGGTCAAGCAAGACCGTAAGAACAAGTCTGAAGCTTTGGCGATGCTGGAGGACAAGTTCCGTCAGCGTAGCGAACGACTCGGCTTGCAACTGCAAGGTGTACAGGAAAAACTCGCCAAGCAGCAATCGGAACTTCGAAAGATGGAAACGGGCTTGGATGCCGTCAAGGCATTCCGAAGCAACGACACCTTCTGTCCTATCGGCAGCAACGAGGTGGAGGAGAAGACCACGACCAAGGATTGCCTATCTATCGTGGAGGAGCTGAAGAGCCAAATCTTCGCCGACCGCAATGCGCTCGATAACTTCAAAAAACAGTCGCAGCAGTTCCTGAGCATGTTCTCTCCACACAATACCTTCCACTTCAATGTGAGTCCTGTGACGGAAGAAGAGTTCTTCGATTTTGCCTCAAATCTCTGCGAGTTTGTGGAGAACGACAAGATTTCGGAATATCAGAAGCGCATCAGCGGACGATACACCGACATCATCCTTCGCATCTCCAAGGAGGTGGGCGACTTAACTCGCCGTGAGGGTGATATCGGCAAGACCATCAACGACATCAACCACGACTTCGAGGAGCGCAACTTCGCCGGTGTTATCCGTGAGATAGCCTTGCGACCTCTGAAGACCAACGACCAGTTGATGCTGTTGCTCTTGCGCATCAAGGACTTTACGGAGGAGAACCAGTTCAACATGGGAGAGATGGATCTCTTCGCCACGGAGTCTCGCCAGGACGTGAATGACAAGGCGGTAAAGTATCTCTTGGCATTTATGAAAGGACTCTTGGATGAGCCAAATCGCAAGCAGTTGTTGGTGTCAGACACCTTCAAGTTGGAGTTCCGCATCAAGGAGAACGACAACGACACGGGATGGGTGGAGAAGATAGCCAACGTAGGTTCCGATGGCACCGACATCTTGGTGAAGGCGATGGTGAACATCATGCTCATCAATGTGTTCAAGGAGAAAGCTTCGAAGAAATCGGGCGACTTCAAGATACATTGCATGATGGATGAGATCGGCAAGTTGCACCCTAACAATGTGAAGGGAATCCTCGACTTCGCCAATCGTCGCAACATCCTCTTGGTGAACAGTTCGCCAACCACTTACAACGTGGAAGATTATAAATACACCTATCTGCTGAGTAAAGACGGCAGGGCAAATACGAAGGTTACGCAGTTGATCAAGAGATTGTAATCACTTGTGGTTATAGGTTTCCTTATATAATGTGTAGGACATGGAGAAATTAGGTTTGGGTGATGCCCGACAGATATTGACAATGCTAAATGGCGAGGAGGTGGCTTCTTCGAAGTTGTCTCCTCGCATGGCAGGATTGTTGAGGGAAGAGGGACTGCTGTTGATGAAAAGCAATGGCAGTCGATGTAAGTATCGCATGGCTGATGCAATGCGAGAGCCTTGCCGTGTGTTCTTGGCGCAACAGTTCGGGCTGAAGTGCTCGTTGGAGGAATGGGTTGGTTTTAGGGAAAGACTTTCTCGTAAGATACATTCTGGACTTCTAGAAACTCATTTTGGGTTTCAAGAAGAACATTCCGAGCCTATTGATACTCGTTCCGAACTTGTCGAAAAGATGGGCGATTCGAAATACAGGAAAGTGAGAACTTTCCGGGGCTTCTTGGTGGATTGCTATACGCCGATAGAGGCGACCTTGAATCATCGTCCCTTCCTGTTGAATCCGCAGGAGGGAAGTTCAGTCTTCATCAATGCTCCCGAAACCTTCGAGATTCCCGAGGATGTGGTAGTAGTGGGAATGGAGAATGCCGAGAACTTCATGCAAATACGTAAGCAGAAGTATCTTTTCGATGCTTCTGCTGTTGAAGAAAAAGATTTATCTTCTGTTGAAGAAAAAAATTTATCTTCTGGAGTCCATCAAGAGAAACGTTGTTTGTTCGTGAGCCGTTATCCACAGGAAAACCTCTCGGATTTACGGGCGTGGCTCATGCGAATCCCCAATCGTTACATCCACTTCGGCGACTTCGACTTGGCGGGCGTTCACATCTATCTCTCCGAGTTTTATGCCCATCTGGGAGATAGAGCCTCTTTCTTGATTCCATCGGATATCGAAGAAAGATTGGCAGATGGCAACTCTTCCCTCTATGACCAACAGTATGCGAGATTCAAGAACATGGAAGTGACCGATGCTCGCCTTCAACCTCTTGTGGATATGATTCATCGGTATCGCAAGGGATATGAGCAAGAGGGATATATTCAATAGAAGACTTAGCAGAGGTTTAACGCATTTGAAAGAAAGCGTTTCTTACTTTATGTAGGATTAACCAATTCGTAATTGGTGCTTCTTCCTCCCTCGTTAGTTTGTTGTAGAATTCCTTTTTTTATCAAGTCGTTGATGTCACGGTTGGCGGTGTCTTGCGAGCAATGGTTTATCTTGTACCATTTGGAGGAGTTGAGTTTTCCCTCGAAACCGTCGAACAGCATATTGATGACTTTGCGTTGACGCTCGTTTAGTGGGGTAAGACGATGCCTTTCCCAAAAATGAGTTTTACGAACTACGTTTTCTGTCTTCTGCAAAGCCACCTCCAAAGCATTTCTCATTGTCTGTAAGAACCATATTATCCATGGCGTAATATCAATATCTCCCTTTTGCGCTTGTTCCAAGTGCTCGTAATAAGCCTTTCTGTGATTGAGAATTTCGGAGGAAAGGCTATAGTAGCGTTGTGAAGTTTGGTCAGCACGAGATAACAGTAATTCTGTCAATGTTCGGCAGATTCTTCCATTACCATCGTCAAATGGATGAATTGTAACAAACCATAAATGGGCAACGGCAGTCTTTACGATTGGGTCTATGTCGTTGGTATTGTTGAGCCAATGGATTAAGTCTTCCATCATTTCAGGAACTTTCTCACTTGTTGGAGCTTCGTAATGAACTTTTTGATGGTCAAGGGGACCTGATACCACTTGCATAGGTTCGTTCCCTTGTCGCCATTCGCCTACTGTGATTTTATAAAGTCCGCTTCTCCCAGTAGGAAATAAGGCCGCATGCCATGAGAAAAGTCGATTGTCGTCTAAAGGCATGGCGTACAGCTTTACAGCATCCATCATCACTTGCACAACTCCTTCTGTGTAATGGTCTGGGATGGGCAAACCTTCATACTTCAATCCTAATTGCATGGCAACGGATGAGCGTACGCTATCTCTGTTTAGTTCTTCTCCCTCAATCTTGGCAGAATGAACGATTTCTTGAGTCAAGGATTCCAACATGGATAGATTTTGGTCTTCAAATCCAAACATAGAAACTCTGCCCAGCAGTTTACCTCTGAGTAGATTGACTTCTGCGAGTTCTTTGCTGATAGTAGTATTATCCCATGTCATGTTGGGCCATTGTTCTTGTTGCCAAATGTATTTTACGCCTCTTTCCATATTATTGCTTTTTGGTTGCAAATTTAGTGGATTTTCTTTGAATATGCAACTTTTGCGGAGATTATTTGCCTTATTCTCCGCAAAATGTGCGGAGAATAAGAGAAAATGAGCATAGACAAGGATGGGCTTGTTCTTTATTTTGTGCTTGTAATAGCAGTTTTTCGGAAAAAAGTTGTACCTTTGTCGTGTGCTTGAGTTTTCCTTGGGCAATATTTATAGGAGATTATAGAGAAATGAAGACTATGACGAAAGAATTGGATTTGTTTGCTCCTTCTGATTTTGGCGATGAGAATCAGAAGATAGATGAGGCAGTGTCGCAAAAAGATGTATCTTATGTTTCCGATGAAACCATCGCCTCGCTCTTCTTGCGCCTCTCCCATTCCAAGTTCAGAAGCAGCTTCTATCTGAATCAGAAGGATAAGGAGATTATCGCCAATAAGGGGTTGGCGACCATCCGAGAGCATGCCCGACAGATTATCGCCAAGCGACTGGCTCCTGCCGTCATCCCGAACGATGGCAAGCAGACCCCGATGCGTCATGGTACTTCTCCCGTCTTTATCGCCCAACATGCCACAGGCTGTTGTTGCAGGGGATGCTTGGAAAAGTGGCATCACATCCCGAAGGGTAGGGCTTTGACAAGCGAGGAACAGGAGTATGTGGTCGAAGTGATTATGCACTGGATAGAGTCGAAGTATTCAAGCGTAAAATAATTATTTCGGAATAATTCCTGTTTTTAGAGTGTGATTTAACGGAATAATTC
>DJSH01000012.1 GCA_002440225.1 Candidatus Segatella violae | reverse complement strand
TGGATTTCAGACTGCCGCTGCTGGAGACGACGAGGTTCTTCACGTCGGTGAAGGTGAGGTCGCCCGTGATGGGATATTCCTTGCCATCCACGATGACCTTGCCGCCCTCCATGGCATCGATGCTGTACTCGCTGCCGTAGCTCATGTAAGCTCCGACTCCCGTACCGAGATAGACATTCAGCCAGTGGCTCTTTCTGCCGTGGCACAAGCCCTCGGCAAGATTACACTCGGCAGAAAAGCCGAAACGGTGGTATTTTACTTTCTGATTACCATACAAATGGGCACGCCCTTGCTCATCGAGACTCACTTGGGAGTATCGCTGCTCACGGCTGTAAGAAGAATAAAGGTAATCAATGCCTAAGCGACCCATGCGGCTTAGGGAATAATGAACTTGCGCACCCACGGAGGGAGCGACTTTGGCATACTGCGGATTCACGCTCTGGTAATCGACACCAGAGGCGAAGCCGACACCACCCTGAAGTGAAAGGCTCCAAGGAGAGGTTTTTTTGCCCTCACTGCCCCCCCACAATCCTGCGCCATGGCTGGAAGAGCGAGGAGCGAGAGGACACCCAAGAGTACCTGCTTGTAACTTTTAATCATTTACTTCTTTTTATGTTAATATACGAATTCGTCTACAAAGATAATGCAAACGAGGGCAATGAAAGCTGCTTTCAAATTGCCGAGTGTAGCTTATCTTCTGCAAAGATAGTGGAAAAATTTAAAAGCAGGGGGTAAATTCTGTTTTATTTTCTGCAGAACATAGTAAAAAGTGAAGAAATATATAGTTTTGTATATAGTTTATATAGCAGAAATAAAGGGTGAAGCTTAGAGATGTAGGGAAAATTCCCCTAACACCTCTCAATGCTTCGTACGTATGGGGCTTGTTTACATCTGTGAGAATGGTTGGCGATACTGGCAGCCTGCCTTCCAGTTGCTACATCCGTATGCCGTCTTGCCCTTGATGATGACGCCCTTGCCACAGAGAGGACATGGTTTGCCTACCATTGGGTCGGTTTCCGACTTCGGATTTTCGGTTGCTTTTGCGGAGGCATCCTTCGAAGTGGTAGCAGTTGGCTTCTTGGTCGAAGTTTTCTTCGTTGCAGCCTTTTTGCTTGGAGCTTTCTTCTTGAGGTCTTCCTCCGTCATGATGGTCACCCTTCGGCTGCTGTTATCCGACAAGACATCTATTACAATCTTGTTGATTTGCTCCTTCAATCCATTGATGAAGTCGGCTGGGTCGTAGGTCTTGTGCTCGATGTCACGGAGTTTCTTCTCCCAGATACCGGTCAACTCGCAACTCTTCAGGAGTTCCTCGTGAATGGTATCTATCAGCTCGATACCCGTAGGGGTAGCCATCAGATTCTTGCGCTGGCGGCGGATGTAGTGACGCTTAAACAGGGTCTCGATGATGCCGGCTCTAGAGGAAGGACGACCGATGCCGTTTTCCTTCAAGGCAGCTCGCAACTCCTCGTCTTCCACAAACTTACCTGCCGTCTCCATCGCTCTCAAGAGCGTAGCCTCGGTATAATACTTAGGTGGCGTGGTCCACTTCTCTGTGAGGGTAGGCTGGTGCTCGCCACTTTCGCCTTTCACGAAAGATGGGAGAGTTCTTTCCTCTATCACTTCCTTTTTGGCTCCGTTGGCGTTGCCATCGGAAGAGCCACCATCAGAAGAGCCGTTTCCGTTGCCATCGTCTGAATCTTCATCGGCATTCTTCACGTCCTTGGCATATACGTTTCTCCATCCTGGGTCGAGAATCTCCTTGCCGCTCACCTTGAACTCTATCTTCTGTGATTTCTCGCCGTCCTCGTTGATAACCTCGCCGAGTACGGTGGTGGTGGAGAACTTGCAGTCGGGATAGAACACGCTGATGAATCGCTTGGCGATAAGGTCATATACATTTGCCTCCATGTCGGTGAGTCCCGTAGGTGGAACGCCTGTCGGGATGATGGCATGGTGGTCGGTCACCTTGCTGTTGTCGAACACCTTCTTGCTCTTTGGCAGTTTCTTTCCTGTGGCGGCAAGTTGCTGGATAAGCGGCAGGTATTTCTGCTGACTGGCTATCTTGGCTTGGCTCACACCATTGAGTATCTGCGGACACTTCGGATAAATATCATCGGTCAAGAACTGAGTATCCACACGAGGATAAGTGGTATATTTCTTCTCGTAGAGACTCTGGATAAGCTTGAGCGTGATGTCTGCGGAATAAGCGAACTTCTTGTTGCAATCCACCTGCAGCGAAGTCAAGTCGTAGAGATGAGGAGGCGCCTCGTTGCCCTTCTTCTTGGTTACGTTGGTTACGGTGAACGGCTTGCCGGCGATGGTAGAGAAAGCCTTCTCGCCTTCCTCCTTGCTCGTGAATTTTCCCGATGTGGCGGTAAACTGGGTGTTGCGGTAGATGGTGGCGAGCACCCAGTAAGGCTCGGAAACAAAATTGTCGATTTCCTTCTGTCGGTTTACGATGAGGGCGAGGGTTGGGGTCTGCACTCTGCCGATGCTCAGCACCTGTCGGTTCTGGCCATATTTTAAAGTATAGAGACGAGTGGCGTTCATGCCGAGAATCCAGTCGCCGATGGCACGGGAGAGTCCGGCAAGGTAGAGCGACTGATATTCCTTCTGGTCTTTCAGCTCCTGGAAACCCTGCTTGATGGCCTCGTCGGTCATCGACGAAATCCACAATCGCTTGACGGGGCATTTCGCCTGCGCCTTCTGCATCACCCATCGCTGGATGAGCTCACCCTCCTGTCCGGCGTCACCACAGTTGATGATGCTGTCGGCAGCCTGCATCAGTTTCTCGATGGTGGCAAACTGCTTCTTGATTCCCTCGTCGTTGATGAGCTTGATGCCGAAACGCTGTGGAATCATCGGCAATGCCGAAAGGCTCCAATGCTTCCACATCGGAGTATAATCATCGGGTTCCTTCAGCTCGCACAGGTGGCCGAAAGTCCATGTCACTTGGTATCCATTACCTTCCATATAACCGTCGCGAGCCGTTGTGGCGCCAATGATTCGGGCGATGTCCTTGGCAACGCTAGGTTTCTCTGCTATACAAACTATCATGCTGTATTATTTCTGTTAATGTTTTGCAAAGGTACAACATTTTTGCGAGAAAATCTCCAAAAATTTTTGAAATGTCATAGAAAATAATTACTTTTGCACGTAGATAAAAGTAGAATAAACAATAGCTAACAAGAATTATACAATAAACAACAATGAAAGTCGGATTATTCGTCCCTTGTTATGTCGATGCCCTCTATCCTGAGGCGGGTGTCGCTACATACAAGTTGCTCAAGCATTATGGGTTGGAAGTAGGCTATCCTGAGAAGCAAACCTGTTGTGGCCAGCCAATGGCGAACGCAGGTTTCCAAGATAAGTCGGAGCACGTTATCGAGACCTTCGACGAGCTTT
>DJSH01000039.1 GCA_002440225.1 Candidatus Segatella violae | reverse complement strand
GGTCTCATCTATTTATTATTGTAATTGCAAAGATAAGACTATTCGGTGACATCACCAAATAAAATCACTTTTTTTTCTAGATTCTTTGCTTGTTTCGAAATAAAGTAGTAAATTTGCCAACTAGTAAACAATTGTGACGCAAAATTCAAGGAATAACCATGGCGATATTCGATTTTCTCTTTAAGAAACAGAAGACTTGGGATGCAGCCAAGTTTGCCTTCGTGGATACGGAAGTGGGGATGAAAGACCACAAGATTCACGATATAGGTGCCTTGCGCCATGACGGTGCTACCTACCATGGAGCTTCGAAGAAGGAATTGTTGCGCTTTCTTGAATCAACCGAGGTGGATTTCATCTGCGGTCACAACATCGTACACCATGATGCCAAATATCTTGACATGGCAAAATGGAACTTAGTGGATACCCTCTACATGTCGCCCCTACTCTTCCCAGAAAGGCCTTACCACCATCTAGTCAAGGATGACAAGCTCGTCAGCGAACAGATGAACAATCCGGTCAATGACTGCGAAAAGGCGAAAGAACTCTTGATGGATGAAATTGCCCGATGGAACGAGCTTTCCGATTCGATGAAAGCAATATTCACTTCTCTGCTTATGGACAAGGAGGAATTCGTTGGTTTTCTTAGAATGGTCGAGGCGGAAAAGACTAAAAAATTAGCCTTGCTGATAAGAAAGGAATACGCTGGAAGAATTTGCGAACATGCCGACATCGAATCACTGATAGAAAAATCTCCATGTGCCTTGGCATACGCACTGGCACTCATCAATACGACCGACCATCGTTCGATTACTCCAGGTTGGGTACTCTATCACTATCCAGAAGTAGAGTATGTCATCGAAGTGTTGCGCCATACCCAATGCAATGCTGGCTGCGACTACTGCAACCAGCAACTCAACGTCCACCACCATCTCAAACAAATCTTCGGTTACGATGAGTTCCGCACCTACAATGGAGAGCCACTGCAAGAGAAAGCTGCCAAGGCTGCCGTTGCTGGCAAGTCCTTGCTTGCCATCTTCCCTACGGGCGGAGGCAAATCGCTGACCTTCCAATTGCCTGCCTTGATGGGCGGCAGAGCCATGCACGGACTTACGGTGGTCATCTCTCCCCTCCAATCGCTGATGAAGGACCAGGTAGATAACCTTGCCGACCGTGGCATCACCGATGCCGTGACCATCAATGGATTACTCGACCCCATCACTCGTTCACTTGCCATCGAACGAGTGCAGAATGGCGATGCCTCCCTACTCTATATCGCCCCGGAAATGCTTCGTTCGAAAACCATCGAACGAATCCTGTTGGCTCGCCATGTCGTGAGATTCGTAATCGACGAGGCTCATTGTTTCTCGGCTTGGGGACAGGACTTCCGAGTGGATTATCTCTACATCGGAAAGTTCATCAAAGAATACCAAAAGAAGAAATTCGGAAAACATCTGGCTTTTGAGTCTGATGGAAATTCCCATCAAGCAAAGGAATCAGAGACCTTCAAAAATAGGATTCCAGTCTCTTGCTTCACAGCAACCGCCAAACAGAAGGTTATCCAAGACATTTGCGACTACTTCAAGAAGTGGCTGGGCGATGACCTGGAGTTGTTCGCCTCCACCGCCTCTCGCACCAACCTGCATTATTCCGTTATCCACGTAGATTCCGATGACGAGAAATACGCCCGCCTTCGCTCACTTCTTGCCCAGTCGCCCGATACTCCTGCCATCATCTATGTGTCCCGCACCAAGCGAACCCGCGAACTTGCCGCCAAACTGTCTCGTGACGGCATGAAGGCACTACCTTACAACGGCAAGATGGACGCCGATGAAAAGATAGCCAACCAAGATGCCTTCATGAACGACCAAGTGAACATCATCGTTGCCACCTCAGCCTTCGGCATGGGAGTGGATAAGAGCGATGTGGGATTGGTGGTGCATTACGATATTTCCGACTCGCTCGAAAACTATGTACAAGAGGCTGGACGTGCTGGAAGAAATCCGCATCTCAATGCCAAATGTTTTGTTCTCTATAGCGACAACGATCTCGACAAGCATTTCATCTTGCTCAATCAAACCAAGTTGAGCATCAGCGAGATACAACAAGTTTGGAAAGCCATCAAGGATTTTACCCGACAGCGTCCACACTTCTGTTGTTCGGCATTGGAAATCGCCCGACAAGCAGGTTGGGACGATTCCGTTTCCGACATAGAGACTCGTGTGCGTACCGCCCTCTCCGCCTTGGAACAGAGCGGTTATATCGAGCGAGGCAACAACGTGCCGCATGTCTATGCCACAGGCATCACTGTCAAAAATATGGACGAGGCTCGCCAACGCATCATGGAATCATCTCTCTTCTCGAAAGACGAGATAGATAAAGCCGTGCGCATCATCAAGTCGCTCATCTCCCAGAAAAGCATCTCCAAGGCACAGGATTCCGAGGCAGAATCTCGCATCGATTATCTTGCCGACATCTTGGGACTCACCAAAAAGGATGTGGTGTCTGCCGTCAACCGTATGCAGCAAGACGGCATCCTTGCCGACACCAAGGACCTCTCGGCTTACCTTCAAGACATAGGCAACACCTCTCAAAAGTCACTGAATAAGTTGGAGCAATTCGCAAAACTCGAACGATACATCATCGACCATATTCCCGACGATGCCCTCCATATATCCTACAAGCAACTCAACGACAATGCCATACATGATGGTATCGAGAGTGCCAACGAAAAACAAATCAAGACCCTCTTGTATTTCCTCGTGGTAAAAGGCTATGCACGAAAGAAGGAGGATGGCGCTCGCAACATGATAGTAACGAGACTGAGCGACATCGAGCTGACCATCAAGCGATTCGAGAGAAGAATCGAGGTTTGCCGCTTCGCCATCGAATGGCTCTACAAGTTGGCGGAGAAGAATAACAAAGAGAGCAAAGCCAACTGTGAAGACCTTGATGCAAAGGGGAACGAAGCAAAAGGTCCTATATCAACATCCCCGAAAACAGGGGCTGTCCAATTCTCCATTGTAGAACTCTTGAAGGAAATCAAGGCTAGCAATCAATCGCTCTTCTGTGATTTCTCCGACCTTCAACTGGAAGACCTCGAAGAAGCGCTGCTTTATCTCTCGAAGATTGGCGCCTTGAAGTTGGAAGGTGGATTCTTGGTGCTCTACAATGCAATGGACATTCGCCGACTGAAGGACAATCGCTTGCGCTACAAGCAAGACGACTACAAGATGCTCAATGAGTTTTACAAGCAGAAGATTCAGCAGATTCACATCGTGGGAGAATATGCCAACCTGATGGTGAAAGACTATGACGCTGCCCTGCGATACGTGCAAGACTACTTCCAGATGAACTATCAACAGTTTGTTGCCAAATACTTTCAGGGGAGTCGTGAATCAGAAATCGAACGAAACGTTACCCCTACCAAATACAAGAAACTCTTCGGCGAGCTATCCCCTCGCCAAAAGGAAATCATCGATGACAAGGAATCTCGTTGCATCGTGGTAGCGGCAGGACCAGGAAGTGGCAAGACCCGTGTCCTTGCCCATAAACTTGCCTCGCTCTTACTCTTAGAAGATGTGAAGCATGAGCAACTCCTCATGCTCACCTTCTCGCGTGCTGCCGCCACAGAGTTTAAGCAGCGCTTGATGAAGCTCATCGGCAATGCTGCACACTTTGTGGAGATCAAGACTTTTCACTCTTACAGTTTCGACCTCTTAGGCAGAATCGGCAATCTCGAAGATGCAAAGCACGTGGTGGGAAAAGCTGCCAATATGATTAACCAGGGAGAAGTAGAAGCCAACCGAATCAGTAAGACCGTACTCGTTATCGACGAGGCACAAGACATGGGCGACGAAGACTTTGCACTTGTCTCGGCACTGATGAACGCCAATGAGGAAATGAGGGTGATAGCTGTGGGCGACGATGACCAAAACATCTATGGATTCCGTGGTTCTAACTCAAAATATCTGTATCAGTTGAGCCAAACACCTA
>DJSH01000031.1 GCA_002440225.1 Candidatus Segatella violae | reverse complement strand
TTATCTTAAGGATTTAGAGGGTGTTCCTAACCATCTTAGTATTTTGTAACCAAAATTTCGGTAGGCTGCTCATTTTTTTTATTCTGCGGATTTTAGGTTTATCTTTAATATCCATAGCTATATCTCCTTACTATTTTCTATGCTGCTTATCATAAATAATCATTCTAGCCAAAAATTCCGCAAGTCTCGGAGGCACAGCATTACCAATCTGTTTGCATACACAAGTTTTTGTACCATAAAAGATAAAATCATCTGGGAAAGATTGAATTCTCGCCGCCTCACGTGGTGTTATAGTTCTATCAAAAACTGGATGTATATAACGTCCCGCTGACGGAGTATCAAAACGGGTAGTTATAGTAGTAGCAGGCAAATCCCAATCCAAACGTCCATAAGCCCCACTATGAACTGAATGAATCTCTTCGTTTAATGAAGTCCAATTTTGATTAGCCGCTATTTTATGCATTCGCTGTACTGCTACTCCCTTATGAGCAGAAGGAGTATTATTTGGCAAATCATTTCTGTTCATTACATCAAATATTGCATCTCGGACAGTTTTACCCTTTCTAAATCTATCCCCCAACTCTAGGGGTAGGCTTTTTCTTGTATTATGCTCTAACTCTTTGAAATCAATTTCATGATGCGAGCCAATTATTATAACTCGACGCCTAGCCTGAGGAACACCATAATCATTGGCATTAATCAAGTTTATGGATAAATGATACCCCCCATGCTTAAAGTTTTTATCATTATGGAATATCTCTTTGATTGTCTCAATAATTGCGCCCTTTTTGCTACTCAATATGCCAGCTACATTTTCAAATACAAAATAATCAGGCTCCAATTTCTGAATCACATTGAAATAATAATTGAATAGTTCATTTCTAGGATCTTCCATAAATGCATTAGCCTTTCTTATTCTTCCGCCAGCCATTGAGAATCCTTGACACGGAGGACTGCCAATTACAACATCAACATGCTATAACTTAGCTAGTAGTTTTATATTTTCATTCTGTGTTCCAAATATAGCCTTTCCTTGTTTCAAAGAATCCAAATAACTAACAAAGTCTTTTACATCCATATTAGCCATTATCGTATATGGATGATTCTTCTTATACGACTCCGCAATTTCTGGCACAAGTTCATTCGCAAGAATAACATGATTATTCTCGCTTGCCATTTCAAAACCTAATGACAATCCACCAACACCAGCAAATATATCTACAATATTCATTTTTTCTCTGTATTTAGTCTATAGTTTTCTTGATATCTCTTCACAAATTCAGTTTCTTCTTTTGTCAAGCCAAATGCTATCGACAACAAATCATCAATCTTATCAAGCAATTGTTTATGCAGTTTATGTTGATAAATATAATTTGTTTGAACTGAGCCTATAAAGACTTTCGACCTTTCCAATGCTGACTCAAACATAGCATAAGCCTTGGATATTCGTTTTTTCAAGTCGTCAGGCATTTCATCCAAGTCAATTCTTATGAATTCCAATTCCTTGGAAGTTATGTGCCAACAGTCTGAAATACATTCCCACACAAAGAAGAACAAAGAAGAATTTAAAATCGTAGAAAAGACCTTGGCATCCTGTTCTGAATTTAAATAAAACTTCTTATACTCTTTAGACTCCATTGAATGAACAAAAGATTTGCCCCAAAAGGCCATTCGCATATTGAGCCATACACAATAGGGAGTCGGTCGACAAGATACATTCTGCAATAAGGAGGGTCTGCCTCCAGAACTCACTCTTTTCAAAATTGTCGATTGTAACAATGAAGATGTTTTCTCTATGCCCCATAATGAACGTGCAAAGCATTCGTGATAAACAACCGTCTGCAATAAAGCATTCTGTTTATCTTTTGTCCAATGATAATATTGTGACGAATATACTCTACATCGCTCATACTCTTTCGAACTTTTCATTTTAGCAAACATTATAGACAATTTCTGATGAACTCCATTGAACAAACAAGCAGGTCTATCTGAAAAATTAGAGAATGCCATATCACTAGCATACGAATACAACAACTCTCTTAAAGGTTCCATCCTCTTAGTTGCCACAATAGAAATAGGCAAAACGAAACCAATAGCAGAATTCTCATGAGCTAGTTCCTTTACAACTCTCTCTGTAACATAGCAATACAAGTTTCCACAAGAATAAGTATCGAATGCTATTTTCTTAACATAACGCAGATTCATTTTTGCATATTCCACATAAGGAGGATTACCTATTATCACATCAAATCCTTTACTTTCTAAAAAGATATTATTATAAGTAGTCTGCCAATTGAAACTATCAGAATCCAAAGTATTACCAACCTTAAAGTTATTAGTCGACAATGAATCCATCTTCCAATGATACTTACCATAAAGAAATATTCTAAACTTCAGAACATCTATAGCCTCAGCATCTATATCTACTCCATATAAATTACGACTAAAAACCTTTGCTATAAGATTTGCATCTATACATTCACCTAAAGTCGCATAAATATTAAGTAGTTCCTCTAGCGCTCCAAACAAGAAAGCACCTGTTCCACAAGTAGGGTCCAAAATCGTTATATTACGCAACTTATCCAAAAACAGCTTTTTCTCTTTCAAAGAAAGAGAGTCAAGCTGCACAGATGAACTATTTAACAAAAAAAGAAAATCAACCTGATTGGAAACATTATCCAACAAATAGGTAAAAATTGCCTTTTTTGCTATATACCTTGTTGTTTGATTATCAGTATAGTACGCTCCTGTTTCCTTTTTATTTATATACTTTTCAAAAAGGATACAGAGAATTTTATCAGCATTATTTCTGTTCAAGTTCCACTTTCCAACCAATTCCACAAAAGCAAGTAGTTCTTGATTACAAGAAGAATACTTTTGATAAAGAAAAGAAAGACTCAAACCTAAAAAAGACGCTAGTTCTTTTGCATATTCATAAACCTTATCAATACGTAATTTATCCTTTGTATTGCACATCAAAGACGAATAGATTACGGCATTAGCGATGCAAACAACATAGCGACGTTCATCCGCTACATTGCCTAAACTCAGAGTATCCACAAACTTAGAATACGCTCTATATATAACAGTATCCTTCATCTCTATACCTGAACAGAAGAACTAATAGACATATTAGCTTATAAAAGTATAGAGACGAAGTCTTCCCCCACATATAGAACACTGGGGAACATCCAGAATATCCAAAAGACACCTAGATACGCAAAGCATACAATACATCTATGCAATGTATTGATGGGCATAAAAGAATGAAATGTATTCATCGTCGCTATAGAGATAAGAACGTAGAACTATATTCAAGGAATGAACCAAATAAATACCAAAATACCCGAGAGCTAGATACAAAAAAAGCGCAGGCTTCACTTATCTAACTCTCGGGCATTTGGCGTGGCCCATTCCTCACAGATAAGTTCCGCCCACGCTATAGCGCAGGCGTTCACTTATTCTATGTGAGGAAAAACATCTGTTAATCGCCAAATTTCGAGAGTTTTCCGAATATCGTAAACGCTATGTATATTAACACATTATATGTCTATGTTATTGTTCTTTCTGTTTCTTATTTTTATTTTTAATTGTTCAACATTATGTTATGAAGGGGGCGGAGCCGAAGGCTACTGCCTACCCTATGCGAGGGCAAAGGTACGAAAAATAATTGAGACTTCAGCATTTTCCGAACATAAAATTTGGTACTTACAACGAAAAGTCGTAAATTTGCGGTGAAATATAAAAAACTGACGATTATGGACAAGAAACTTATCATAGAGGCTATGCATAACAAATTGCAGGAGATAGATCCTCACGCAAAGGCTATACTCTTTGGATCGCGTGCCAGAGGCACTGAGCACAAAGGGAGCGACTGGGATGTCTTGATTTTATTAGACAAGCCTAAGATTACTTTGCAAGATTACGATAAGTACTCTTATCCTTTACGAGAACTGGGTTGGGACATCGATGAAATTATCAATCCTGTGCTCTTCTCGCAGAAAGAATGGGAGGAGAATCATTACACTTTATTCAACCTAACGTAACAAGGGAAGGAATTGCTATATGACAAAAGGACAACTTTATGATGCTGATAGATTAGAAGTCGTAAAGTATCGTTTAGAATATGAAGCCAGCACACACAATGGTGTCATACAAATGTTTGGCAAAGCTTTTCTAAAGAACAACATTATAGATAAGAAATATGGAAAAACGTTCAATCAACTTTTTTCATTGAGACTAACCGGTGACTACGAAGATCGCCATATAATGGACATGAAGACGGAAGTCCTCCCATTAGTTGAACCAGCAAAAGAATTGATTGATACAGTTTCAGAAATGGCTAAAAAACAAATCCAAACAAAAAGCCTTCTTCTTTGAGAAATCTTTCTCCAGGAAGAAGGCTTTATCACAAAACAAATTTTATTTCTCTTTAGCCCTGCTGCTATAGAGCCTTGCCATCAACGCCCCACTGATGTTGTGCCAAACACTGAAGATAGCACCCGGAATCGTTGCCATCGGATAAGCGGCGAAATGAAGGGTGGCAAGCGAACTGGCGAGACCGGAGTTCTGCATTCCTACCTCGATGCTGATAGCCACACATTTTTTGTATTCCAACTTTAGGAGTTTGCCGATGGAAAAGCCAAGGAGCAAGCCGCAAATGTTATGGAGCATCACCACGAGGATGATAAGCAAGCCACTGGTGAGAAGCTTTTCCGCATTGTGAGAAACGATGATTCCTACGATAAAGGTTATCGCCAACGAAGAGAAGGCGGGCAGATAACCGACGGCTCTACTCGTAAACTTCGGACAATACTTCTGAATCAAGAAACCAATGACAATAGGAAGAATCACCACCTGAACGATGGAGAAGAACATGCTGAGCGCATCCACATGGACGAACGTGCCTGCCATCATCCAAGTGATGAGCGGTGTGAGGAACGGAGCGAGCACCGTGGAAGTCATCGTCATTCCAACCGACAGAGCCAAGTCGCCCTTCGCCAAGTAAGTGATGACGTTGGAGGCAGTTCCACCAGGGCAGCATCCCACCAAGATGACTCCGAGCGCCAACTCAGGAGAGAGTTGGAAGACCTTGGTCAAGAGCCAAGCCACCAAAGGCATGATGATGAACTGCGCCAAGCATCCTATGATAACATCTTTCGGACGGCTGAACACAATCTTGAAATCGGAAGGGTTGAGCGTCAAGCCCATGCCGAACATCACGAGCCCGAGCAAAGGATTGATGTAAACCGTATCCACCCAAAGGAAACTCTTTGGCAGCAACAAAGACAGTACTGCCGTCAGCAAAACAATCACTCCCATGTATCGGGAGATAAAATCACATATTCTCTTCATCTTGTTATATCTCTACGTATTTGTTCTCTTTGTATTTTCTCTCTTATTTATCTTTTTCTTAAAGGCATTAAAAAGTCGCACCAATGGTGCGACTTTCTTATTATAATGCAAACTTATAGCCAATAGTAAGCTGGAACACGGAGTTCTTGTCGTCAGGCTGCACTTTCACACCCTCATACTTGAATCCATCAACAATCTTTGAAAGACCCAAATTATAGCGAGCATCAAACACCAGTCCATTTATCTCGTAGGAAAGTCCCATAGGAATAGAGAAATCAAAACTCTTAACCTTGACACGCTGTCCGGTACCTTGCTCATAGGCATCCTCAATGTCCATGCTAATACCACCCACAGTTATCTTCTTGTTCACATTAAAGGCTGGTTGGATACCTGCTTTCACAGCAAGTCCCTTCGCTACATAGACGTTAGCCAAGATGGGTATATTGATGTAGTCGAGCTTCATCGTACCAGTCAATTCATCATAATCCGCCTTGGCTCCCTGCTGGGAATACATAAGCGCTCCTGTAAGAGCAAACTTGTTAGTCACTTGATAGCCCAACTCTACTCCTCCTGTGAATCCGACTCTTGCCTGGGAGTCATCCTCATCTGTAAGACATGCTACATTCACACCCACTTTAGGCTGAAGTGTCACCATGCCCACTGCATTCTGAGCAAAACTTGTTCCAAAACCGAGCAGCAACAAACCTGCCGCCATCATTAATTTCTTCATAAACTTTATAATTATATATGTTAAACAACAGGAAATTACATTTTAATAATCAGCTAATATCACATATTCCCTTCCTCCTCCGCTCCCAATTCCTTGGCTATCTCCAGCGACTTTCTGATTTGCTCCATCAGCACTTCGCGAGAAGGGAGTTCCGTCATGTATTGGGCAACCTTGATTCCCGCCTTGTCGAGTTGGAGAAGTTCGATTTGCTCTTCACCGCCTTCCGTGCAGAGCAAGAGACCAAGAGGTGGTTCTTCTCCTGGCTCCATTTCATGAGCTTCCAACCAACGGAGATAGAGTTCCATCTGACCTTTATACTGCGCTTTGAAGCGGCCAAGTTTGAGGTCAATTGCTATTAGGCGGTGCAGTTTTCTGTGGAAAAAGAGCAAGTCGAGATAAAAGTCCTCACCGTCGATAATCATACGTTTCTGGCGCTCCACGAAAGTAAAGCCATTGCCGAGTTCCAAAATGAATTGCTCCAAATGAGCCACCAAGCTGTCTTCCAAGCTCTTCTCACTATAAAAGCCCTTCAAACCTGTGAAGTCGAGAAAATAAGGACTCTTGAAGACCAAGTCGGGAGTCATCTTGTTTTCTTCCCTCAATCCAGCAAGTTCTTTCTTGATGAGTTCATCGGGCTTGGTTGCAATGGCAGTACGCTCGAAGAGCATACCGTCGATTTCCTTGCGAAGACGATTTCTACCCCATCTACCTGAAGTTGACATAGTAAGATAGAACTCTACAGCCAAAGGATCTTTAAGCGGAAGTACCTCTATTATATGCGACCATGTCAATTGGGTCGCAAGTTGCGACACAATTTGTTCATTAGGTATTTTTTGAGCAAATTGCATCATTCTTCTTATATTTCGGTTCAAAACCTTTACTTCCATACAACTCCTGCAAGTGTGTCGACACCGCCGACACAATTCGTTTGCCGTACTCAGCTCTCTGATTGCCAAGTACTTCACGATTGATTCGTTCACCGATGTGCCAATACATCATCGTCAACTCAGCATTAGCAGTCACAGCCACACGTTGGCGTGCGAAATCTATTATATGGCGCAAATCTTTCATCAGTAATGAAGATGTACCTTGCACCTCCAAATGATTATCTTTCTTTTCCATTCTCTACCCTTTCTTCAATAGGTCATTGCTTCCCTTCCTGAGCCATTAGTCACAAGAAGAAAACTAACAGTGGGCAAATTTACGAAGAAATTTCGAAATGACCACATTATTATATATAAATATTTGGAGATTACAAAGAAAACTTGTAATTTTGCCACAGCAGCATTCAATCATTTGCTACATTCGCATAATTTACAGCATTTGTATAAACTATAAAAGAAAGGAAAATCATGATAAACGACAGAAGACAATTGGCTGACGTGTTTCAGCAAACGATAGATATTGTACAAGAAGGACGTTATACTTCGGAGAATGGGGAGGAAGTTACGCTGCTCGACAATGAGCCGATGCTCAAGGGTAGCCGATTCTACACAAAGCCCTTGGATGCTTCGAATGTTCCGACCCTCTCGGAAAGAAATGCAAAAGGAAATGAGTCTGTAAAAGCTGAAGTATGCAAGACCCAAATTATCGTACGAAACGATGACAGCATTCATTGCGGTCATTCCTTGCAACAGGAAGGCTACAATCCTGTGGTGCTCAACTTGGCGAGCCGACGCAACCCAGGCGGTGGCGTGAAGAACGGAAGCAGAGCACAAGAGGAAAGCCTCTTCAGAAGCACCAACCTCTTCCTATCCATGTACCGCTATGCGGAATATGCTGAGGATTACGGACTAGAGAAGAGCCGCTTCCAATATCCGATGCCTGTAAGGTTCGGCGGCATCTATGTACCGAAGGCTACCGTGTTCAGAGCGGGAGCCAAGGATGATTTTGCCTTGCTAGACACACCTTATTATATGTCATTTGTAGCCGTGGCAGCCATCAACCACCCTGAGTTGGATGCAGAAGGAAACATCTGCCAAGAAGACGCTAACCTGACGAAGAACAAGATGAGAACGATGCTGCGCATCGGTCTCTTGAACGGACACGACAGCATCGTTCTCGGAGCTTTCGGTTGCGGTGCTTTCCATAATCCTCCGAAACACATCGCAAGACTGTTTCATGAGGTCATCGACGAGAAAGAATTCAAGGATAAGTACAAGCTCATCGCCTTCGCCATCCTCGAAGACCATAACTCGCCAAGAGGCGGAAACCTGCAACCATTCGTGGAGGAGTTCAATTCATAATCCACACGAACAAAAGAACAAAATAAAAATAATCATGATTCAACAAGTAGAATTTTCATTACGTCCCCTTCCTCGTGGCTTTCACCTCGTAACGAGCGAGGTGATGAGGAACCTGCCGCCTCTGCCTAAGACGGGTATTCTGAATCTCTTCGTACAGCACACCAGCTGCGGTCTATCCATCAATGAGAACTTCGACCCAGACGTGCGCTACGACCTAAAGGGAATCTTCGAGCGACTGGTACCCGACGGCGACCCTCGCTATCTGCATCAAGACGAAGGTCCTACGGATATGTCGGCTCACGCTAAATCGACCATGGTAGGCGTTTCGCTCACCATTCCCATCACCAATGGCAGACTGAACCTTGGCACTTGGCAAGGCATCTACCTCTGTGAGTTTCGAGAAGGAGGCGGAAGCCGACATCTCGTAGCGACCATCATCGGAGAGTAATTGTCACGTTTCTCGCACTCTCATCGGAGAGTAATGCCACGCTTCTCGCACTCTCATCGGAGAGTAATGCCACGCTTCTCGCACTCTCCTCGGAGAGCTGCGAGGAAGTAGCTGCGCTCACTACCCCAGCCACGAACCTTGCGCTCGTGCTCCACGGTCTGCTGCAGCTTATCATCGCTGTACTCAGCAAAGCGAGCTGCATAATAAGCGATTCTAGACTCGGCATTTGCTGCCATTACACCCTCTAAGTTCTTTACATCTGAATTTGATTTCATAAAGATAATTATTTTAAGTTATTTATTAAAATTACTTACGCATCCTTTTACCACCGTGGTTATCTCTATGCGAAACTCGGTTGGTGTGCCACAATTGGGCAACTCTTGATGTTTTCGGCTGCAAAAGTACACAATTCTTTTGAAACCACCAAATTTTTCGGCAATTATTTTTGTACATAAAAACGCCTTCTTCCTAGAAGAAGATTTTTTCCAAGAAGAAGGCTATCTGTTAGAAAATTCTTATTTTTCTGAGATTTTTCCCGAAACTTACATATTAATCTATTTCACTATTCCTCTATTTCTTCCACAAATTCCTCCTCACATTCCTCTTCCTTCTTTCCGAAGTTAGGGTCTATCTTGAGGAAGGCGGTAACGAGGAAGGTGATGGCGCAACAACCCATCACAATGATGAAGAAGAGACGGTAACCCACCATGTCCTTCAAATAACCCGAAACCATACCTGGAAGCATCAGTCCCAAATAAGAGATACCGGTACAGATGGAGTAATGGGATGTCTTAAACTTGCCCTGACTATAGAACAGCATGTAGAGAGTAAGGACAGTGAAGCCCAATCCGTAACCGAACTGTTCGACAAACAGACAAGAGGATACCACTACGAGGTTGCTGTTGAGCGTATAGCTAAGGAAGATGTAGACCACATCTGGCAAAGTGATGGCGCAAACCATCGGCCAAAGCCATTTCTTCATACCGTCACGACTCACCAAGATTCCTCCGATGATTCCGCCCAGCAGCAATCCGATGAGTCCCACCGTACCATTGGCGAAACCGTATTCCTGAGGCGAGAGCCCCAATCCGCCCTGCGAGTTGGGACGAAGGATGAAGGTCTTGGTCATCGTGTTGAGCAAGGCTTCAGGAAAGCGATAGAACAGGAGGAAGAGCATCACGCAGATGGTCTCTCCCAATCCAAACTTCTGGAAGAATGTGCGGAACATGTTCTTCAACTCATGCGACACTTCGCCCACGGTTCTATCCGTCTGCACGTCCTCCTTCGGACGAGGCATAAAGTGACTGTGATAGAGCCACAAGCCGATGAAGAGACCAGCCAGCCCATAGAAGATGAGTGCCCACGAGAAACGAATCTGATTGCGGAACATCACCTGCAATACGCCAGCCAACATCACCAGGAAACCGTTCACGAAGATGATGGCGAGACGATAGAAGGTGTTTCGCAAGCCCACGAACTTGGTCTGCGTATGCTCATCCAGCTCAATCATATAAAATCCATCCGCCGAAATATCGTGGGTGGCGCTACAGAAGGCGATGAGGAAGAACAAGCACATCGTGGCCTGGAACCAAAAGGCGGTAGGAATGGAGAAAGCAATTCCCGCCAGCGAGGCTCCGATGAGGGCTTGCATCGTCAAGACCCACCAACGCTTGGTCTTCAAGAGGTCGATGAAGGGGCTCCACAAGGGCTTGATGACCCAAGGCAGGGCGAGCCAACCCGTGTAAAGCCCCACCTCCGCATCCGTCAACCCCAGCTGCATATACATTACCACAGAGAGGGCTGTCACGATGACGTTGGGCAGTCCTTCGGCAAAATAGAGGGTCGGAATCCAAGCCCATGGACTCCGACTATTTTTCTTTGTTCCCATTTGCTATTTTAAGTGTTAAGTGTTGAATGTTACATTCAACATTATTATCTATAGAGTTTCTTGATTTCCGCTCCCTGATAGTAGTGCAGGAGGATGGCGTCGTATTTGTATCCTTCCTCACCCATCACGGCGGCACCTATCTGGCAGAGACCCACTCCGTGTCCCCATCCTGCTCCGATGAGCTCGAAACGCTGGGGCACGCCTTGCTCGTCCTTGTCGTACTTATCCACCACGAAGGCTGAGCTATAGAGGTGGGAGTCGCTCAAGGCACGGCGAATTTCGAGTTCCTTTCCGATGGTGAAGGTTTTCTCGGTTCCGATGATTTGCAGTTTGCTGATTCTGCCGCTCTTGCCTCGCTCCACCGCCTTGAGGTCGAGGATTTTGCCGAAGTCTAGCTTCAGTTTGTCGGCGAAGAGCTGCTGGAGCTTCTCCTGCGTGAGGGTTACCTTCCAACGATAGAAGTCGGCAGTCTCCTGGTCGTAGTCGTTGAGCACCTGGGAGAGCACTTTCTTGTCGGTCGTGTTGCAGAAGGCTGGAGGGTTCGAGCGAATCCATTTTTCTGCCTCTTGCTCGTTCGTCAAATCAGGCAAAGCTGCCTTTACCCCCAGCGCCAAGTCTCTCACTGCCGTCAAGTAGCTCTTCGGGGTGTTCTCCCAGCAATACTGGAACTCTTCGGTTACTCCGCCGCAGCACTTCGAGAAGCGCGCGTCGCAAATGTCGTCTCCATCCAGGAGCACTTGTCCACGGGTCTGGCGGATGGCCTCAGCCACATGAGGCGAAGTTTCCTTCGTAATTCCCTGATAGCGCTGGCAGTGGTCGTCGGCACAAACATCGAAGAGGGTGTGGTCCTCGCGGTCGTACCAGCGGATGAGGGTGTCTTCCTTCTTCACGAACGAGAAGAAGTTGTTGCCGCTCTCAGCCACCTCTCTGCGCTTCTTCATCTGCGCCAAGAGCCAGCTACGGGAAATCACGGCGTGCGCCTTCAAGAGTTCCAGGCTCGATGTGGCGCTCATCTCGCTACTGATGACGCTCTCCAAATATTTTTCCACTGGCAACTCGTTGATGGCCACAATCTTGTCGCTCTCCACCACGAACCTCAGCGTACCGAGGAAGGTCTGCGTCTCCTTGCGCTCCCAGTGGAAGTTTACGCCGATGGTCACGTCGCTCAACGAGAAGGAGGCGTCGGCACTCTGCGGATGGAAGGTGAGCTTGCTGTAGAGGTTGCCGTTCCAGAGCACGCCGCCCTCGGAGAACTCCACCTCCTGCTCGCCTATCACCTCCTCGCCCTTGGCTAAGTAAGGCTTGTTGAGCGAGAAGTGAATCTTCTGTGCGCTCACGATTCCCACGGTTACATCGGGCTGCTTGCCATTATTATATAAGGTGGAAGTTCCTACCGATGCACTCTCAGCCTCCTTCGAAGCCTTCAACTTGGTGATGATGGCGTTCATCTTTTCTTCCGAAACGCCACACTCCTGCAGGAGGGCGGTGGCTTTCTCCTCGGTCAATTTGCGGAAGTCTTCCTCGCGAGGGGTGATGATGAGTCCGCTCATGTCCAAGGCTCCCGGCGAAACCATGATTTGAGCGTCGCCCTCGGCGAAGTAAGCCTCCGGGCGATGCTTCTCTCTCGGGATGATGACGCTGATGTACTCCTCGCCCTTGCGCCAGGCGATGATGTTCATCATCGGTTCGGTCTCGTCGCCACATTGCGGCATTGACTTGTAGAGACGGCGGAATAGAGACTCGTCGCTGTCCTCGCTCTTCGAGATGATGACGAAGGCTGGCACGATGAAGTCTCTGATGGCGGCTATCTTCTCCTCGTCGTTCAGCGAGATGATGTCGGTGAGGTTGCGCGAGAGACGCTGCCAGTTGGTCTGCAAGGGGAGCACACCGCTGGTTCCTGCCTGGAAGTGCAGGTGGTCGGGAGCTGATGCGCCACACTTCGGACCGTTGTAGAAGACCATCAGCTCGCTGTGGAGCGAGAGGAAGCGGTGCATCTCGCCGTAGTTCTTATAGATGAGCTGTGGCTGGTGCTTGCGTGCCGGGATGGTGAAGTGGACGGGCAGGATGGGGAACGGATTCACCAAGAGTTGGAACTTATCGTCTATCTGCTTCGCCATCTGCTCCTTAGGACGGTTTTTATCGCAGAGGAAGCAAGGGCGCTCACCCAGGGTTTTCTTGTCTATCTTGGCTCCCGTGCTCACGATGCGGGCTGGGTTCCATTGCAGCTTCACCTGGTCGGAGAGCTGGTGGGTCTCCACGTGCTTCAGGTCACGGAAACGATGGCGAGCATCCGCCCATTTTTCCAACTGGCGGTTGAAGAAACGAGAGATACTGCTGTCTTCCATGATGTCCGCCTTGCCTTGGAGCATCTGCTGGCGAGCCTTCAGCTCCATGGTGCGCAGGCGGTCCTTGTAGAGGTTGTTGGCGTTCACTCGGTCGATGCTGAGGGCAGCGTCGCTGTTGCCTCCCCATCGACGGCAGAGATAAAGCTCTTCATAGATTCTGCCGATGCGGTAGCGGCGAGAGAAGGCCAGTCCGAGGGCGTAGTCCTCGCCGTAGCTGGTGTTCGGGAACTGTATCTGTCTGACCAGCGGTGTGAAGAAGGCTCTAGGCGCTCCCAATCCGTTGATGCGCAGAGCGTTGTTGCATCCATTCTCGTCGGTCCACTCCTTGTGGTCGATGAGTCCAGGAGGCAAGGTGTTAAGGTCAAAGTCGCACATGCGATAAGAGCCTATCACCATGGCTGCCTTCTGCTTGTAAAAAGCATCTACTATCGTCTGAAGAGTATTTGATGAAGAATAGAGGTCGTCGCTGTCGAGCTGCACGGCGAACTTTCCACAAAAGTCGCTATTAATAGCCACATTCCAGCAGCCACCTATTCCGAGGCCTTTTTCCGTAGGTTGCAGATGAAAAAGCTTAGGAACCATCGTGCGCTCTGAAACGATGTTGAGCTTGTGCTTTTTGCGCTCTATGTTCATGTGGTCAATCTGCCAATTCGCATGGTCGGCTATCCTGTCGATAATTTCGCCGGTACGGTCGGTTGAGAAGTTATTGACTACAATGACGTTGAATTTAAAGTTGGTTTTCTGTCCCAATGCACTCATGATTGCATCGCCGATGGTTTTCTCTCGGTTATAGACAGGGATGATGACAGAAGCCTCATATTCGAATTCCTGCTCATCGAATTCAGGTTGGCGATAATAGCCTGTATCTACCAGCGCACCGATTTTTTCCAAATAGCGGGTGCAAGCCTTCTCCATCTCTATCTGTACGTCTCGGTTACGAGGGTTCACATAGTCGAACTGCTTCTCTCCGCTCTTGCGGTTGTCTAGTTCGTTTTCGGTATAGAGGAATTCGTTGATGTGGAAAATCTCTCCCACTCTGCTCAGATAGAGGCGCAGGTCATATAGGCCAGCATAGAGATAATCCTGACGATCGGTTTGGGCTACAAAATCTCGAAGTGCCTGTGTTTTGACGCACCAAAGGCTACCGAAGTCGAAGTCGTCGCGAATCGAACCAGCCTGATAGTCGATTACGGGATGTTTTTCCAGTTTGGTTATTATCGGTCTGAACCCGAGCTCTTCGTTTATTTCATCAAGACTCTTTTCACGAGCCTTCGTCTCCTCCTCGTCTTCAACCATCGAATAGTGGTCGGCGTAAACCATCACCGCTGCCGTATCATCCGCCACACGCAGGAAGCGCTCAAGGGAGTTTAGTCCCCATTTGATAGGAGTGGTCTTGGTACAAATCATCACATAGTCGGCATCCGCATTCTCGGCGATGCTCACTACGGTATTCGAGCTTTCCAAGCGGTCGATGACCACGAAAGTACTTCCGTCTGGTACCTGATGATGGGCTGCAAAGTCGGCGCTCACCATGAGGTTGATATGCTGAACTGTCTTGTTTTCATGAAGTTCAAGAAGGGTGTCTTTAGCCACTTCCAAATCCTCACAAGGCAAGAAAAGGTCTATTTTTTCTCTCATTTTTGTTTATTTTATTAAAATATGTGGCAAAGATACTAATTTTTCGGCAAAAAACACTATCTTTGCAGTATGAATAATGAAAAAAAATATCTTTTGGGCCTTACACTTGGCGAACTGAAGCAAGTGGCGAAAGACCTCGGGATGCCTGCCTTCACCGGTGGGCAGATGGCGAAGTGGCTCTATGAGCAGCACGTGAAGAGCATCGACGAGATGACCAACATCTCGAAGGCTAACCGTGCGAAACTCGCCGCCGAATACGAAATAGGATGCTTCGGATATTCCGACGCACAACACTCTGTGGATGGTACCATCAAGTACCTCTTCCCTACCCGAAGCGGCAAGTTCGTGGAGACGGTCTATATTCCAGACAAGGACCGTGCCACCCTGTGTGTCTCTTCACAGGTGGGCTGCAAGATGAACTGCCTCTTCTGCCAGACGGGCAAGCAGGGGTTCGAGGGAAGTCTGCCAGCTGGCGATATTCTGAACCAGATTTACTCCTTGCCTGAGGTAGATAAGCTCACCAACATCGTGTTCATGGGACAGGGCGAGCCGATGGACAACCTCGACAATGTGCTTCGTGCCACGGAGATTCTCACCGCCCCATACGGTTGGGCGTGGAGCCCGAAGCGCATCACCGTCAGCTCGGTGGGCGTGAAGAACAAGTTGAAGCGATTCTTGGAGGAGAGCGAGTGCCACGTGGCGATTTCGATGCACGACCCGATCCCAGAGGAGCGTGCCGAACTGATGCCTGCCGAAAGAGGAATGAGCATCGAGCAGGTGGTGGACTTGTTGCGCAACTACGATTTTTCGCATCAGCGTCGCCTCTCGTTCGAGTACATCGTCTTCAAGGGCGTGAACGACAGCATGCAGCACGCCAAGGCTATCATCAAGCTGGTGAAGGGTCTCGACTGCCGTTTCAACCTCATCCGTTTCCATCAGATTCCGAATATTCCGCTGAAGGGGGTAGATGATGAGAAGATGGAGCAGTTCCGCGACTACCTGACGAGCCACGGCGTGTTCACCACCATTCGTGCCAGCCGTGGACAGGACATCTACGCCGCCTGCGGATTGCTCAGCACATCGAAGAAGATAGGCGAGATTCGTGAGCACGAGGATGAGGAGAAGCAGTTGCACCATTCAAAAAAATAGAAAGGGACTGCAAGATGGGACAAAAAGACGAAAAAGAGAAAGAGAAAACAAGAAGAGTAGAAACGGCGAAATTCTTCTATGATCTTAGCAAGACATCATTTTCAATAACGTTTTTGGGCAGCCTTCCACCTTTGTTTGGGGTTGGAAATGCTAATGCAACATTTTCCATTTGGTATTTTGTTACAGGCATTGTCCTCTCTGCAATTTTCTTCATCATAGGTTTTAAAATTTTAAATAGATAAAATATGGAATACTTGGCAATGACAATGACTGGGTTTTTGGTAGTAGCTGCTTCCTTTCTAGCTTGGCTTTACACCAAGCCTGGAAAAAAATGGCTAGAAAACCTCTAGACTAGTAAATCATGGAATCATTTGCATCGAAAGCAATGAAATTCATTTTTTCATTCTTTCTCATCATTCTGATGACAGGATGTAGAGGTGGAAAGGGCGACCGACAGGCTTCCAGCACGGGACAACCCTACGAGGTGGTGGTGGAAGGCGACACCGACAGCATCGTGACCAAGATTCTGTCGGAAGATGTTCCCGCTCTGCCACAACCGGAACCGCTTTGCAACGTCATCAATGTAAAGAAGGGAAAGGTGAAGGGCAGCTACCAGATGGTGAGAACTCGCATCGTGGTGGACATAAATCCTCGATACAAAGCGTTTTCTGCCAAGACGACGCAAGACGAAGACGCCTCGCCACAACTCGTGATTCGCATCAAGGCTAAATCGATGGAGCAACTCAGAGCCACGTTCTATAATAAGAGTGGAGAGCCAAACAAGAGCGGAGAGCTGAGCAAGAACGGAGAGCCAAATAAGAGCGGAGAGCTGAGCAAGAAAGAAGAACCCAACAAGAATGCGGAACTGCTCCGTTCCATCATCAATCAAAGCGAGCTAAAGCATCTCGTATCCGTCATCAAGCAGAACCCAGAGAAGCAACGGGTGGTGAAGCGGATGTTCGGGCTCAACATGAAGATTCCAGCATCAATGGACGCAAGCAAGAAGGTGAAAGGGTTCCTGTGGCTCAGCAACAACGCTAGCTCTGGGATGCAAAACCTCGTCATCTTCCGGCTGAAAGGAAGTGGATGCACCGAGCCAGAAGCCTGGACTTACAGCAAGGACGAAATAAATAAAGTTTTGAGGCGAAATATATTGGGCGAAACAGATAATATGTACATGAGGCTGGATGGCGAAAAGAAGATGAGGCTGGATGGCGAAAGCCACCCAAACAAAGAGCCAGAAAAAGACTTAGACTTACTCCCCATGGAGAGAGGCTTGTGGGACATGAAGGGCGATGCAATGGGCGGGCCTTACCTCATGAAAGTACTGCCGATGAGCAAGGGGAAAATCGTAACGCCACGCTCTTATTACCGTCAGCCCACGAGGATAGACTCCCGAATCGTGGTAATCGCCTTCGTCTATGCGCCCGAAATGAAAAAGAGAAACTTAACAAAGCAGCTCGAAGCTACGCTCTCGACCATCAATCCCGACTAAGGGTACTTGGCGCAGAAAAGCTACGCCGAGGAACAGGTAGAGAAAGCCACGCCAAGGCTGCCGACAACAATTATAACATCATTTTTATACAATACAAAAATGGACAACAAGAAAATCAGGGTGGCTATCACCCACGGCGACACCAACGGTGTCGGATACGAACTCATTTTTAAGTCATTCAACGAGCCAGAGATGCTGGAGTATTGCACCCCTATCATCTACGGCTCGCCAAAGGTGGCAGCCTACTACCGCAAGGCGATGAACCTGCCAGCGCAGTTTTCCATCATCCAGAAGGCTGAGGACGCCATGGATGGACGCATCAACCTCTTGGCGGCAGTGGAAGAGGAAGTGAAGGTGGACATGGGAATGCCGACACAGGAGTCGGGAGAGGCTGCAGTGAAGGCGCTCGACCGTGCGATGACCGACTATCGCAACGGGCTCTACGACGTGCTCGTCACCGCCCCTATCAACAACCAGAACGCCGAGATAGAGGGCTACCAGTTCCTGGGGCACAAAGACTACATCGAGACCTGTCTGGGCGAGGGCAAGAAGAGCCTGAGCATACTCTGCGGAGGCGACCTGCGCATCGCCAGCATCACCGAGAAGACCCCACTGAGAAACGTGCCTGCCGCCATCACCGAGGAAAGCATCATCGAGAAGGTGAAACTGATGCAGCTCACCATCAAGCGCGACTTCGGAATCTCAGCCCCACGCATCGCCGTGCTCGCCCTCAACCCACGCAACAACGAGGACGACAGCTGCGGCACGGAGGAGCGCGAAATCATCATCCCTGCCATCGACAAGCTCGCCGAGCAGGGCGTGCAGGCCTTCGGCCCATACGCCACCGACAATTTCTTCGGCAACGGCGACTACCTGGAGTTTGACGGAATCATGGCCATGTACCACGACCAAGCCACCACTCCGTTCCACGCCCTCTACAATGGCGACGGAACCATCTACACGGCAGGTCTGAGCATCATCCACACGGCAGCCGACACCACCCCTTGCTACAGCATCGTGGGCACCAACCAGGCCGACCCTTCGGCTTTCCGCAACGCCATCTACCTGGCACTCGACGCCTTCCGCCACCGCAACACCTACGACGAGGCTCGCGAGAACCCTCTGCCTAAGCTCTACCACGAGAAGCGCGACGAGAGCGAGAAAGTACGTTTCTCCATCCCAAAGAACAAGGCCAAGGCTCCAAAGGAACAAAACCAGAAGCCAAAGGAACCAACCAAGAACGCCTAAGGAACAAGGAGAAAAAGCCCAACGAACAAGGGAGAAAAGCCCAAGGAACAAGGGGAAAAGTTAAAAAACTTCTATTTTTGGGCTATAAATGCGGAGAATACAAAAAAAATGTGTAATTTTGTAAGCTAAATGGATACTTCCGAACTTCAGAAAATAAAACAGCGCTACAATATCGTCGGCAACAGCGACGGATTGAACCATGCTCTAGATGTTGCCCTGCAGGTGGCACCGACCGACCTCTCCGTGCTCATCATCGGTGAGAGCGGTGTGGGCAAGGAGATTATCCCAAGGGTGATCCACGACAATTCGCCACGCCGACGCGAGAAATATTTCGCCATCAACTGCGGCAGCATCCCGGAGGGAACCATCGACAGCGAGCTCTTCGGCCACGAGAAGGGGTCGTTCACAGGAGCCGTAGGCGAGAGCGAGGGCTACTTCGGAATTGCCAACAAGGGCACCATCTTCCTCGACGAGGTGGGCGAGCTGCCTATCCAGACGCAAGCCCGACTGCTGCGCGTGCTGGAGACGGGCGAATACATCAGAGTGGGCGGCACGGAAATCAAGAAGACCGACGTGCGCATCGTAGCTGCCACCAACGTGAACATGCGCAAGGCGGTGAGCGAGGGCCGATTCAGAGAGGACCTCTACTACCGATTGAACACCATTCCGATACAGATGCCTGCCCTCAGGGAGCGTGGCGGCGACATTCTGCTGCTCTTCCGACTCTTCGCCATGCAGATGGCCGAAAAATATCGTCTGCCCAAAATCACCCTCACCGAGGACGCCAAGCAGGTGATGCTGAAATACAAGTGGCCGGGCAACGTGAGACAGCTCAAGAACATCACCGAGCAGATGTCTATCCTCAGCCCTGAGCGAGAGATTGACGTGAAGACCCTCACCCAGTTTATCCCGCAAGACGAGGAAACCACCCAGCTCGCCACCATACAGCCAAGCGACAAGGGCGAGCACTCCTACGCCAGCGAGAGAGAGTTGCTCTACAAGATACTCTACGAACTGAGGGGGAACGTGAGCGACCTGCGCCGCGAGATGAACAGCCTGCGCAAACAGCTAGACGAGGCGAGAGCCCTGAACGGGGAGCGAGGATTCGCCAACGTGGGCAACTTAAACGAGCTTGCCGAGGTGGGCAACATGAATCGCCGACAAGCAGAAGTGTTCAAGCCTGAGGCCGAAGACGCCGAGGTGGAGGAGATTGAGGAGAACGGCAGCAACGACGAGAACAACAACGAAAGTCTCAACCTGAGCGACCTGGGGCGGCAGATGATCATCCGAGCCCTGGAGCGCAACAACGGAAACAGAAAGAAGGCTGCCGAGGAACTGGGAATCTCCGACCGAACGCTCTATCGGAAGCTCAAAAAATTTAACATAGACCAAGGAGAAGAAGAATGAAGCACTTACGCGCGTACATATATATACTAGGCGTCATACTGGTAGTGGGAGTGATGGCGGCTTGTTCGGTGAGCTATAAGTTCAACGGAGCCAGCATCGACTACACCAAGACCAAGACCATACAAATCGTAGACTTCCCTATCAGAAGCTCGTATGTGTGGGGACCGATGGGCCCGATGTTCAACAACGAGCTGAAGGACAAGTTTGCCAGCAACACCCAGCTGCGCCAGGTTTCCCGCAACGGCGACCTGAAGATAGAGGGCGAGATTACCCAATACTCGCAGCGCAACAAATCGGTGTCTAGCGAAGGCTATTCGGCACAAACCGAGCTGAGCATCACCGTGAACGTGCGATTCACCAACAACGCCAACCACGCCGAGGACTTCGAGCGGCAGTTTACCTCCGCCAAGACCTACGACACCACGCAGAGCCTTGCCTCCGTACAGGAGGAACTGGTTACACAAATCGTAAAAGACTTGGTAGACCAGATATTCAACGCCACCGTGGCCAACTGGTAAGGGGGAGTGAAGAGTGAATAACGAAGAGTGAAGAATTCAACACTAACGTAAGAACGTGACAAAAGAATAAAATATAAGAAAATAGAAGTGGAACTAAGCAGACTTATACAACATCCTGAGGAAATGAACCGTGAGACCCTCTACGACTTGAGGGCCTTGCTGGCACTCTACCCATACTACCAGACGGCTCGCCTGCTGATGCTGCAAAATCTGTACCTGCTCCACGACCCCTGCTTCGACGAAGAGCTGCGCCGAGCCGCCATCTACATCACCGACCGCAAGGTGATTTTCCAGATGGTGGAGGCTGCCCACTACGAGCTGAAGCCAGCCGAAAGCGAGAAGGAGGCTACCCATCTGCAGCCTGCCGACGACAAGAAGGGCGACCGCACCAGCGACCTCATCGACCATTTCCTGGGCTCCATCCCGAAGGACGACGAAGAGGAGGAGAAGAAGGAGAAGCGCAAGCCTACACCTGCCGACGCTGCCGTAGACTATGTGGCCTACCTGATGGAGACCGAGGGGGAAGCCGAGGAGGAAAAGCCTTCGCGCACCATCAGCCTCATCGACGACTTCATGGAGGACGGTGGATTCAAACTGCCTAAGATGGACTCCGGGGAGGACTACAAGCCTGAGTACACGCCGCAGCTGAACCAGGAAAGCGACTCCAGCGAAGAGTCGGAGAACAGCGGCGTGTTCACCGAGACCCTCGCCCGCATCTACATCAAGCAGGGCAAGTATCAGCGGGCCCTCGACATCATCGAGCGACTCGACCGACAGCACCCTAGCAAGAACGGCTACCACAAGGACCAAATGAGGTTCCTGGAAAAGCTCATCGCCAACCAAAGGAAATGATGATTCTCTCTAGAGAAAGAAACAAGGGGGGCTATAAGGGGAAATAAAGATTCTCTCTAGAGAAAGAAACAAGGGCTCTATATAAGAAATAAGAAGAAAAATAATAATAAATAAAACTAGTTTTAAAATTAAAAAATGGCTTACACATTATTTGTAGTATTAATTGTCCTGGTGTCATTGCTGATGATCTTCATCGTGCTCATCCAGGAATCTAAGGGAGGTGGACTTGCAAGCAACTTCTCTTCAACCAACTCTATCATGGGTGTTCGCAAGACCACCGACATCGTAGAAAAACTTACATGGGGACTCGCAGCAGCGATGGTCTTCATCAGCGTGGCTTGCGCTTACGTTGCCCCTCAGGCTACTGGCGACAGCAGCGTGATGGAAGGCGCTACCCAGGAGCAGACTGCTCTGCCAGCAATGCCAGGTGCCACGGGCGATCAGGCAGCAGGCAGCCAGAAGGGTGCGGCAGCTCCAGCAGCCAATGGCTCAGCAGCCCCAGCAGCCAATGGCCAGAAGGCAGCCCCTGTAGTGCCAGCCAGCCCAGCCAAGTAATTAGACCGGGCTAGTAGCACAACAGCTATTAGAAAAAATGTAAGAAGAAAAAGTGGCATTCTCCCACAGCTTGGAGCACTTTTATCTAGAGAAAGTGTCGAAAAGCAGGGAAAATGTCACTTTTTTCAAAAAAAGTCGCCAAAAAATTTGGTGGAACAAAAAAATAGTAGTACCTTTGCACTCGCTTAAAAGGAACAACCTTTATGAGCAAGCTAACATGGTGGACGTAGTTCAGTTGGTTAGAGCGTCAGATTGTGGTTCTGAATGTCGTGGGTTCGAGTCCCACCTTCCACCCAAGAAAAGCCCTGCAAGTCGAAAGATTTTGCGGGGTTTCTTGTTTCTTAACTCATCCCCCCGGAGGACTTCTCTACTCTACTCATCCTCCGAGGGGTTTTATGCTTTTGGCCTTACAGGGCGCACTTTGCCTCTTGCAGGTTACCCAGGGCGTTGCCCTGGGCTAGGTGCTTCTGGGCTTTCAGCCCGTGACCATACTGCTTGATTTTTCTTCCTATTATTTTTCTTCCTATTATTTTTCTTCCCATATTCCGGGCGCCCCATCTTGTTGACGTTGATGGGGTAACTGTTGGGGTACACCTCGCTGTAGGCCTTGTCGAGCAAGGGCAGCCGCAGCTTTCTCACCCCCGTGTCGAGCACCATGGAGAGCACACCCCTTATCAGTTCCCGGCAGGGCACGGGGTCCAGGGCGGGATGAGGCAGAAGGGTGAAGCCCGAGACGCCCGCCCTGTCGCACACCTCAAGAATGAACTCGTCGGTAGCCAGTTCGGGCAACCACTCCTGCAGGATGCGACGCGGACAGAAGAGCTTGTGCCTGTCGTGGAAGGAACGGTGCGTGCGGCGAATCAATCGCCACATATACACAAACGTGGGATAATCATTGCCTATACTTTCCATCATCTATCGTTCTTTTTTAAATGAATTATCGAATTATCAAATATTCAAGTTTCATAAGTAATCAAGAATGCGCCCTGAAAGGGGCAAAAGCATTATTTTAGCAAACTTAAAAGAATAAAGCTTTTGCCCTTACAGGGCGCACTTTATCTCCATCAAACTACCTAGGGCGTTGCCCTAGGCTAGGTGCTTTTGGGCTTTCAGCCCGAGCGTCAAGGCGTGGATACCTGCAACTTGCGAAAGCTTCCGCGTTTGCCTTCCACAAGGGTGATGAGCCCCTGCTTGCGCCAGTTTTTCAGCATTTGCCTTACGCTGTTCATGGTGGTTCCGACGCCCTTCACGGCGATGCTCTGCTGCATGGCTTGCTCCAAGCTAAACTCTTGGTCGAGGCGCGAGAAGATGGAGTCGTTCTTGCCCCTGTAGGAGCGACCGGAGCCGAAGGTGTAGTTTTTCGACCCGTAGGCAGCCTCTATCTTGGAGCGGAAGTAGAAGAGGTCGGTGTCTATCAGATAGTCGGCGATGAGGTCGAAGAGCTGTAGCATGCTGGGCGTCTGCAACCTCCTCAGCATCTGCTTCCACAGGTCGGGGGCGGCGCGGAGCATTTTTTCAGAGCCAGCCATCCCGTGCTTCTTCAGCAGCTGGTCGGCCACCTTGGCGAGCCACAGGGCGCAGGTGATGCGCTGGGCGTTCACGCAGCCACGCAGTCGCTGTCGGGCTAGCACACGGTCGTCGTTCTTCATCGCCTCCAGGCGGATGCGCTCCAGCCAGATGCGCCCTTGTTGCTCCAGCCGGTCGAGCACCACGGTGCCTTCCATCAGTGGCAGCAGATGGGCTATCTGCTTGATGCGCTCTGCCTGATATTCGCTGAGGGTGGCAGGATGGTCGGAGAGCGGGGCGAAGGTGTTGTCGGGCGTGCGGGCGATGGCGATGCGCGAGAGCAGACCGTCGGTGTAGTTGGTCACCACCCGGTAGAGGGCGTCCTGGGTGCCGCACATGGTCACGTTCCAGAGCAGCTGGGGGATGTGCACCCTCACGGCGTCGGCGCTCTTCGCCTCCCGGTCGTATCGGCTTCCGTCGTAGGCCTGTCGCAGCATCACGCTGAAGTCGCTCATCGAGTTTTTCCATTTCAGCGCCACGGTGTCGGCCTCCGGGGTGAAGGAGAAGCTGTGCTTGCCCTGGGTGTTGGAGAGTCGCTCGGCGATGTTGGCGAGGGTGTTGTTCAGGGGCAGGATGCGCACGGGCAGCTTGGGCTGTTCGGGAGCCTTTCCGCTCTTCATGCGTCGGGTTTTCTGCGCCCATTCCTCCTCCTGCTGCGTGTATACGTCGGCTTGCGACTGCAGTTCGCTCATCCAGGCGGCGATGATG
Source organism: Candidatus Segatella violae (assembly GCA_002440225.1). Classification (GTDB taxonomy): domain Bacteria; phylum Bacteroidota; class Bacteroidia; order Bacteroidales; family Bacteroidaceae; genus Prevotella; species Prevotella violae. The sequence goes on along the minus strand of DJSH01000031.1, from coordinate 1,693 downwards.
GGGTCGAGCTGTCCCTTGCCCGAGCCAAACTCGCCGCAGATGTAACTGACGAGGTTGAGCCCGCGCGGGGTGCCGTGCACGTCGAGTTTCACGCCCGTGGCTAGCGTGCCCATGGCGGGGGCGATAGCTACGAGGGTGGCCATGCAGAGGGGGCGTCCGGCTGCTTCCACGCTGTCGCTCACGCCTTGTGGCAGAGGGGGCAGCTGCTGATAGAAGTAGAGGTCGTCTTGCTGTCCCGCCTCGTCGAGGGCGTCGATGATGCGATTGCTGTCGGCCAAGTTGGGCGAGGCCAGGTAGTCGGTCTTGAGGGCTGAGAGCAGGTCGCGCAGTCGGCGGGGCATCTGTGTGCGCTTCTCGGCGAGGGCAGAGTCGATGCACTTCATCTTCTCTTGCTCCGAGAATCCGTCGTAGCAGGGGATTACCTGGTCCATCAGCTGGCGGTCGAAGCCGCAGATGTGGCGCAGGTTTACGGCGAGTTCGAAGGTGAGCACGTCGCGGTTCGACTTCACGGGGGTGAGGCCGCCGTTGTACATCTGCCACCACTTCGAGATGATCACCTTGTAGGGGATTCCCAGATAATTGGGCTCGGCTTGCTGCCCTTGCATCATATAGCCCTGCTGCGCTTCTATCTGAGGTTCTTGCTGGCTTTGCATTGGGCTGGCAGCAGAGCCTTGAGCAGCTGGTGAAGCCCCGAGATGAGCAGCATCAGGATCACCGCCAGCGTGAGCTGGGGCAGACAGAAGAGAATCAGATAGAGGATGAGCAGGATGATGAACAGAGCCTGCAGATTGGTTCGCTGCTTGAGCGACTGGAGGGTTTGGATTGGATGAATCATTGGTGATTGGATGTTGAATGCTTGGATGTTGAATGTTTGGATTTTGAATGCCTGGATTTTGAATGCCTGGATGTTGAATGCCTGGATGTTGAATGCCTGGATGTTGAACAGCCGATGGCTTGAAGTGTTTGTTGGCGCTATGGGCTCCAGGGGGGAGTTCTTCCCTGCCCCATCGCTCTCGGTCTTCTAGGATGCGGGCCTCCTCTTCCACCGATTGCTTGTCGGCTCCGGGGCTCATGCCGTAGCGGTCGGCGAAGAGCTGGGGCGAGAGGAAGAGCAGTTCCTCTTTATGGGCTGTGGTGGAGAAATACACTCGGTTCACATCGTGGGCGTTGGTGTCGAGTTCGCAGTCGAGGGCTTGGGCGATGCGCACCTGATTCTCCAGGATGGTCTTCCCCTTCTCTCGCATGAACACGGCGTGGCCGCCCTGGCTGGCGCTTCGCTCCAACATCAAGAGGCCAAGTCGCTTGGCGAGAGAGGCCCCATTGGAAACTGGGGCGGATTCGAGCAGCAGATGGGCCACTCGCTCAAACTCCTTAGGGTCGTCGATGTCGAAGCCGAAGGCTTGGCTCGGCAGTTTGCAGCCCTTCACCACGCCCTGCGGGTAATAGCCCGAATAATTAAACTGGATGAGGCGACGCTTGGCGGCTTGGTTGCCTTGTCGGGCGAGCCGCAGGTTGGCCTGTTGTGCGCTAGAGTCGCGCAGTCGGCGGTATTCCGCCTCCGAGGTGATGGGGAGGGCTATTTTCCTGCCCTCCTTCACCATGATAAGATTTACACTCATTTTGTTTTCATTTTAAAATTCTAAATTATTTAACCTGTAAGGTTTGAGTAAGCCGTGCGCCCTGAAAGGGCAAA
>DJSH01000084.1 GCA_002440225.1 Candidatus Segatella violae | reverse complement strand
CCACGGAAGAACCGGTCATCGCTTTCACCTTACGATAAAGTTGCACTCGGCTCAGTCCAATCTCCTTGCCTATGTCTTCCACGCCAAACTCGCTGTTGCTGAGGTTCTGCTGGATGATGCCGTGGAGCTGTTTCATAAACTGCTTGTCTCGATTATCGAGCTGAGACTCTTCTATCTGCTGCTCGGCAGTCTGCGACGAGGAGATGTAAAGATTCTTCAAAAGCTTGCGCTGCTTCAAGAGGTTGTCGATGCGAGCCAAGAGCACCTTGCTATGGAATGGCTTGGTGATATACGAATCGGCACCATGCTCATAACCTTCGGCTCGATGCTCCTCCAGGTTCTTCGCCGTAAGCATGATGACTGGGATATGAGAGGTTGCCACGTTGGTCTTCAACTGCTCGGTAAACTCCAAACCATCCATCACTGGCATCATCACATCGCAAATGACCAAGTCAGGCACCTCCTTCTTGGCAATCTCCAAACCCTCCTTTCCATCGGATGCCTCCAAGACGATGTAGTCGTCCTGAAGAAGGGTGCGCTCATATTGACGGATGTCGTTGTTGTCGTCAATAATCAACAAGGTAGGCTTGTTGATGTGCTCATCCACCACTTGTTGGAGTTTTCCACTCTTTTTATCATCGTCGTCGATATACTGTAAAAAGCTTTCATTCTCAAAGTTATTACTATCAGATACAGAAGCACTTGCAGAGTTATCCACATTATCCACACCATCGTGGATAACTTGTATTTCTCCCTCTTGTTTGCACGGTAAAACTACGATAAAGTCAGCCCCCTTTCCGAGTTCGCTCTCTACATTCGCCTCACCATGATGCAGCTCCACGAACGACTTGACCAGTGCCAATCCGATGCCCGTTCCGCTTGCCGTGCCCTTGGCTTGAAAGAATCGTTCGAATACCTTTGGGGCTTCTTCCTTGGCGATTCCCCTGCCCGTATCCTTGACATCCAGGCGGAACTTATCACCCTCCTGACGGAGCGAAACAAAGATGTCGCCACCAGCCGGAGTATATTTCATCGCATTGCTCAAAAGATTGAAGACGATGCGAGACAATTTCTCCTTGTCGGCAATAATAAATGAAGAAACGGCTAAGTCTGAATGAGCAGAACTATTAGATGATGAATCTGTTCGAGAAGCCCCAGACGATGATTCTTGTTGAGCATCCCCGAACCCAGAAACCTCCAAGTGCAACTGGATTTTCTTGCGCTCGGCTGTCAATTTAAAGTCACCTACCCAAACCTTCAAGGCCTTCACGATGTCGAAGCGGCTAAGCGTGAGTTCCATCTTCCCGTTCTGAATCTTTCGGAAGTCGAGGATGGAGCCGACCAACTGCTGCAATGCCTTGGCGTTGCGCTGCACCATCTTGAGGAGTTCACGAGTCTTTCCCTTGATATTCGCATCCTCCAAGAGCATCTCCACTGGGTCGGCAATCAATGTCAATGGGGTGCGAAGTTCGTGACTGATGTTTGTAAAGAATACCAGTCGGGAGTGGGTAAGTTCCATCACCTCATCGTTCAAGCGCTTCAACTCATCGTTTTTGCCTGCCAATTCCTCATTGAGGCGCTTCTGCTCCTCATTGTTTTTGGCAAGTTGCTCATTCAGACGTGCTTTCACCACATAGCTACGGAAAAGCAAGGCGGCTCCCACGAGGCAGACCAAGAGGAAGAAGCCCAAGCCTATGAGCATGATTTTCTGGGTATTGTATTCCGAAAGATACTGGTCCACCTGACGGTGGAGCGTTTTCAAGTTGTGGCTCTGCCGCTCCGCATCCCTCGCCTCCATCAAGGTGAGTTCGGCATTGTCCTTGGTAATGATGGAGGTGCGCAGATAGTTGTCGCGCTTGTAAGGCTGATGCCTTAATATCTTCATAGCCAAGGCGATGACCTCGTCACCCTTGGTAGGATACAGATAAGTAGCCTCGAACACGCCATCCCTCACGAGTTCCAAGCCACCGCCTTCGGTTGCCATGGCATCCACGCCTGTATATTTATACTGTCGCTTCACCCCCATTTGTCGGGCGGCGACATAGGCTCCCCAAGCCATTCGGTCGTTGTGGGAAAAGAGGTAGTCGAAATCCTGCGTCTTCTTCAAGATGCGCTTCATCGCCTGGATAGCACTCTCCTCCTTCCAGTCGCCAGCCTCCGATGCAACCACCTGAATGCCAGGATACGGCTTGATGGCATCCATGAATCCACGATGACGCTCCATGGCAGGCGAGGAACCTTCGAGACCACGAATCTCGGCGATGCGTCCCTTGCCCTTGAGCTGCTGGGCAATAAAGTTACCCATCGACTTACCTATCGTATAATTATCGCAACCGATGAAGGCTGTATATTTATTCGTGTTTGCCTTTCGGTCATAGAGTATCACAGGAATGCCTTTGTCGTAAGCCCGCTCCACCGCCTTGGAGATGGCGCTGAGTTGGTTTGGGGAAATAATCAACAAATCCACGCCCTCGTCCACGAACTCATTGACCTGCTTGTTTTGCAGCACATTGTCGTCGTTGGAGGAAGCAAGTTTCACGATGAGCGAATCGTTGAGAAACTCGCCCGTCTTCAACTCGTCGTTGAGTTTGTCGCGCCAAATATCCTCGGAGCATTGGGACACTCCGATGATGAACTTCTTAGGTTGCTGTACACAGCTTGTGTTCAGTAAACATATAATGGCACAAAATGCGAGATATATAATAAGGTGAACTTGTCGTCTCATTGCTTCTAGTGTTTCAATTAACATATCAGTTAGCGTTGTAAATAACAAAAAAGTTAGCTTTTCCTTCACTAAGAAAGGATTTTCGGGCACAAATTTACAAATATTTCTCAATATCTAGTTAGTTTGAGGAATACTTTTTGTAAAAGAATCCATATTTTTATAAAAAGATTAAAAGTTTTTTAGTAATTTTGCAGACAAATAAAAACATAAAAGATACATTTATATGAAGAAGATTTGTCAGATTAGCACAGCACTCGCCTTGATGGGAATGGTAACGATGATGCCAACCTCAGCCCTCGCACAAGGCAACAACGACGGACTGGGTGGAGAAGACGGCGACATCGAATCCATCTACACCAAAGTCACCAAACTGGAAAAGAAACAGAAGGCTCTCAATCTTTACGTGAACTTCGCTGAAACTTTCCAGACAGAACACGATTCTAGGACAGGCGACTGGACTTCGCGATTCTACAACAAGAACCTGAGAATCGAGATGACGGGGTGGCTCACCGACAATCTCTACTATCGTTTTCGCCACCGCCTGAACAAGACGGATGCCCCAATGAGCGAAGACAACTTTGCCAAGGCTACCGACTACATGATGGTGGGCTGGAAGTTCAACGACACGTGGAGCATCCAGGGCGGTAAGAAATGCCAGGCGCTCGGCTCGTTCGAGTTTGACGAGAACCCAATGTTCATCTATCAATACTCAGACATGGAAGACAATGTGGATAGCTCGAAGGGAGCGCTCAACCTGCTCTTCAACCCTAGTAAGGACCAGCAATTCTCTGCCGAAGTGAGCAACACTTACAACAGTAAACTAGCCGATGAATTCGGCGAGAACGCCAAGATAACGGCAAGAGGAAACGTAGAGAAAGGCGGAAGCACCCAACTGGAAGTGGAAGACTTGGAGAAATCCAACAGTCCACTGGCTTATAGCCTGGGATGGAACGGCAAGTTCTTCGACGGAAAGTTTCAGACCCGCTGGTCTTACACCTTCCGCACACAAGCCAAGGGCAAATACAGCCGCTTCTTCCGTTTCGGACAGAAGTTGAACCTGGAGAAATTGCAATGGTACGTGGACTACAACTACACCTACGACGACCTCGACAGAATGAAGATAGCTTCCAACGAATTGAGAGACTTCATTTCGAGCAACAGTAACCTCTACCTCAGTAAGGTTCGTTACCAGGGCATCGTGACCAAGATGAACTGGCAGTTTGCCAAAGACTGGAACTTGATGCTCAAGGGAATGTGGGAGACAGCCAGCACCACCAAGATGGAAGAATACAAGAACTACCGCAAGGCATACGGTTACATAGGAAGCCTGGAGTACTATCCTGCACGCAAAGAGAAACAAGACCTTCGCATCTTCCTCGCTTATGTGGGCAGAAAGTATGACTACAGCAAGCGATGCGGACTAAAAGATTACAACACAGACCGCATCGAGCTAGGCATCATGTATCGTCTGAAGGCTTATTAATCGTTAAAAAGGATGTGCTAAGGTGACACTTTGATAAAATATTCTGATTTATTGACACAACATTGAAATTATCTCTGTATATTTGCAGCATAATAAGTAAATAGAAAGATTAACTATTTATATTACAATATTATGGCTGAAGAAAAGAAATATAGAGTAGAATCTGATCTCCTGGGCGAGCTCAAAGTTCCTGCAGATGCACTTTATGGTGTACAGACACAGCGTGGAATCAATAATTACCACATCTCTCGCAAAACCATGCGAGACAACCCGGACTTCATCATCGCCATTGCTTACGTGAAGCTGGCAGCCATCGAGACAAACCATTCACTCGGTGTCATCAACGACGAAATCTCGGGAGCCATCTCGCAAGCTTGCCGCGAGATTATCGACGGTAAGTGGCACGAGAACTTCCCTATCGACATGGTTCAGGGTGGAGCAGGAACATCTGTCAATATGAATGCCAACGAAGTAATCGCCAACCGTGCCCTAGAAATCTTGGGACACGAAAAGGGTGATTATCAGTATTGTTCGCCTAACGACCATTGCAACTGCGGACAGAGCACCAACGACGTTTATCCTACATCCATCCGTCTTGCCTTGATCAGAATGAACTCCCACTTGGTAGGTGCCCTTACGGGACTCATCAGTGCATTCCGCTATAAGGCTGACGAATACGCCGATGTCATCAAGATGGGAAGAACCCAGTTGCAGGATGCCGTGCCAATGTCTTTCGGACAGGAATTCAACGCATACGCCAACAACCTGGAAGAGGAAATCCTCAACCTGGAGCGCAACGTGAAGCTCTTGCACGAAATCAACATGGGTGGAACAGCCATCGGAACGGGTCTGAACGCAGTTCCTGGCTTCGCCAAACTTTGCGCAGTCAACCTCAGTAAACTGACGGGCGAGAATTTTGAGACCGCCACCGACTTGGTGGAGGCAACCCCAGACACAGGTGCCTACGTGAGCTACTCATCTGCCTTGAAGCGACTGGCTATCAAGCTATCCAAAATTTGCAATGACCTCCGTCTGATGGCTTCTGGTCCTCGCTGTGGTCTGAACGAAATCAATCTTCCTCCGAAGGCACCAGGCTCTTCCATCATGCCAGGCAAGGTAAACCCAGTGATTCCTGAAGTTACCAACCAGGTTTGCTTCAAGGTCATCGGCAACGACACAACAGTTAGCTTTGCGGCAGAAGCAGGACAGTTGGAGTTGAATGTGATGGAACCAATCATCACCGAAAGCCTGTTCGAGAGCTTGACATGGATGAAGAATGCCATCGAAACTCTTACCTCAGAGTGCATTCTCGGCATCACCGTGAACAAGGAACATTGCTACGAGATGGTCAAGAACAGCATCGGTATCGTGACAGCCCTCAACCCTATCATCGGGTACAAGAACAGTAGCAAAGTTGCCAAAGAGGCACACGAGACGGGGCGTTCTGTATACGACATCGTAATAGAAAAAGGACTGATGAGCAAGGAAGAACTCGACAAAGCACTCGATCCGAAGCAGATGCTTCACTCTCATAAGTTCACTTTGAAATAAAAAAGAAACCGCTTGGTTGTGGTATAACAACCAAGCGGTTTCTTTTTCCACAAAAATTCCAAGACAAATACGCACTGAAAATCAAGCATATAACAATATTACCCACACTTATCCACAATACTGTGGATAACTTTATCAACCAAAATTTGCATAAATGGGGAAAGTCTAGAGCATAAAAAAGACACTAACTAAAAAGTTAGTGTCTCTTTAAGTAGCGGGGGTGGGACCCGAACCCACGACCTCCGGATTATGAATCCGACGCTCTAACCAGCTGAGCTATCCCGCCATCATTTTCAGCAAGTGATTTCTCAATTGCGGGTGCAAAGGTACAACAATATTTTGATTCCACCAAATTTTTGGGAAGAAAATTTCAAAAAAAGTTCGTTCTGCCCCCTCCCAGGTGTACTTTTACATAAAATCTGCACATCTTTATATATAAAAAAACGAAAAATAAAGGTTTTCTGAGTTTTTTATGTTAACTTTGCACGCTGAATAGTGAGCCGCCACCACAATCTGTGCATGAGGCTCCATACGATACACTAACAAAAATGCTTCGAATTAAGAAATTAGATATATTTATAGCCAAGCAATTTGGTCTCTTGTTCGTGGGAACATTCTTCATCTGCCAATTTGTGCTGATGATGCAGTTCTTATGGCGTTACATCGACGAACTCATCGGCAAGGGACTAACGATGGATGTCATGGCGCAATTCTTCTGGTACATGGGCCTCATGCTCGTGCCCCAAGCTTTGCCATTGGCCATCCTCCTCTCTTCGCTCATGACTTTCGGTAACCTTGGAGAGAGTTCCGAACTCACCGCCATCAAGGCAGCGGGTATTTCGCTGATGCAGTCATTCAGGTCGCTCATCTTCATTACCATCCTCATTATGTTCGGCTCATTCTATTTCCAAAACAACATTGGGCCAAAGTCGAACTTGAAGATAGCCCAGCTCTTGATATCCATGAAGCAAAAGAGCCCCGAACTAGAAATTCCTGAAGGGATTTTCTACGACGGCATTCCAAACTGCAACCTCTATGTACAGAAGAAAGACTTAAAGACGGGCAAGCTTTATGGCATCATGATATATCGAATGACCGATAGCTATGAGGATGCAGCCATCATTTTGGCCGACTCTGGTATGCTGCAAAGTACTGCTGAGAAAAAGCACCTAGTGCTGAGTCTCTGGAGTGGAGAATGGTTTGAGAACATGCAAAGTAGCGAACTTGCAGGCAGTGCTTCCGTACCATATCGACGCGAGACTTTTATATCCAAGAAAATCATCCTCGATTTCGACGGAGACTTCAATATGACCGATGCAGCCTCGCTATCTGGAAACGCCAAGGCAAAGAGCCTGTCAAAGATCTACCACGACATAGACTCCATCAACCAGCAATACGACTCGGTGGGACGTGCTTATCTCAATGACGTCAACATTCGTTTCTATGGACAAATGCAAATTGACAAAAAGGACTCCCTACAAGAAATCAAGAAAGGCGAAAAGCTCAATTTCGACACCTTATATAATAGGTTACCTCACGAGAAGAAGCTCATGGCGTTGAACCAGGCACAGTCTACAGTACAACAAGAGTTATCCGACCTAGACTTCAAATCGATGGTCACCTCGGATGCCGACTATGCCATACGTCAACATAAGATAGAAGCTATCAACAAGTTCACCTTGTCGCTTGTCTGCTTGATATTCTTCTTCATCGGAGCACCTCTGGGTGCCATTATCCGAAAGGGAGGATTAGGTATTCCTGTCTTCATTTCAGTGTTGGTGTTCATCACCTTCTTCATACTCGACAACACCGGATTCCGCATGGCACGCAGTGGTATGTGGGCCATTTGGTTTGGAAAGGGGCTGGCGCCGGCTGTACTGGCACCATTGGCGATATTCGTGACATACAAAGCCACCAATGATTCTGCCGTGTTCAACATGGACGCCTACAAGGAATTTTTCATGAAGCTGTTGGGGTTGAGACAGAAACGTCACATATTCGGTAAGGAAGTCATCATCACAGCCCCAGCCTACGCCGAGGACGCAGAAAGACTGGCAACTATCAACGAGGATGTAACAGCTTACAATGCTGAACACAAATTGGTACACCTACCAAACTTTGTGAATGTGTTCTTCAAGTATCAACCCGATCACGAAATCGAGCGCATCAGCGCTGAGCTGGAAGAAGTGATAGAAGACTTGTCCAACACAAGCAACAAGTATGTACTTCACGACATCAACCAATACCCAACCTTGTCGACCAAGGCACATACTCGCCCGTTTGAGCGCAAGTGGCTGAACATACTTGCTGCCATCGTCTTCCCTGTGGGAACGGTGCTCTATCTCAGAATGTGGCGCTTCCGTCTTCGTCTGTTCCGCGACCTCAAGGTCATCAAGCAGACCAACACGGACATCATCAACAGAATAAAAGAAATGTAACTATATATAAATAAGTATCAACTATGACAGATTTTAAGCTAAATAGCATCGAAGATGCAGTAAAAGACTTTCAGGAAGGGAAGTTCGTCATCGTAGTGGATGACGAAGACCGCGAAAACGAAGGCGACCTGATCATCGCTGCAGAAAAGATAGACGCCGACAAGGTAAACTTCATGCTGAAGCATGCAAGAGGCGTGCTTTGCGCACCTATCACCCTGAGCAGATGCGACGAACTAGACTTGCCCCACCAAGTTTCAGAAAACACGTCCATGCTGGGCACCCCTTTCACCATTACAGTCGACAAACTTGAAGGTTGCACTACAGGAGTATCAGCTCACGACAGAGCAGAGACCATCAAAGCACTCGCTGACCCAAGCTCCACCCCACAGACCTTCGGTAGACCAGGTCACATCAACCCACTCTACGCACAGGACAATGGTGTACTGAGAAGAAGTGGACACACCGAAGCTGCCATTGACCTATGCAAGATGGCAGGTCTCTATCCAGCCGGAGCACTCATGGAAATCATGAACGAAGATGGAACCATGGCACGCCTTCCACAACTCATGAAACTTTCTAAGGAATGGAACATCAAAGTCATTTCCATCAAGGACATGATTGAGTATCGCCTCAAAAAAGAGTCTCTCATCGAAGTAGGAGAAGAGGTTGACATGCCGACTGAATACGGACATTTCCGCCTCATCCCATTCCGTCAGGCAAGCAACGGTCTAGAGCATATGGCTCTCATCAAAGGCGAATGGAAGGAATACGAGCCTATCTTGGTACGCGTCCACTCATCTTGTGCAACAGGCGACATCCTTGGCAGCAAACGATGCGACTGCGGACAACAGCTCCACAAAGCCATGCAAATGATAGAGAAGGCTGGCAAGGGTGTAGTTGTATACATGCAGCAAGAAGGCCGAGGCATCGGACTCATGAACAAGATTGCCGCTTACAAACTGCAAGAAGAAGGCTACGACACTGTAGACGCAAACGTGCACCTTGGATTCAAGCCAGACGAGCGCGACTACGGATGTGGTGCGCAGATGCTGAGACACCTGGGCGTCCACAAGATGAGACTGCTCACCAACAACCCTGTAAAGCGAGTTGGCCTGGAAGCATACGGCTTGGAAATCGTGGAAAATGTACCTATCGAAGTTGTACCCAACAAGTACAATGAACGCTATCTCAAGACCAAGAGAGACCGCATGGGGCACACGCTTCACCTCGGATAATGAAAATTATGTTATTATTTTAGTACAAAACACGAAATAATGGCGGTTTTTCTTTTGAAAAAGAAATAAAATGCTTAATTTTGCACACGACAAACAAATATAAGAATTGAATTATGGCACAATTATCTGATCGTTTAAACAGACTGGCACCATCAGCAACGCTGGCGATGTCACAGAAGAGTAGTGAAATGAAAGCTCAGGGCATTGATGTTATCAACATGAGCGTAGGTGAACCTGACTTCAACACTCCAGACAACATCAAACAGGCAGCAAAGAAAGCTATCGACGAGAATTATTCTCGCTATTCACCAGTACCTGGTTACCCTGACTTACGAAAGGCGATTGTTGCCAAACTGAAAAACGAGAATGGCTTGGACTACACCATCAACGAGGTAATCGTTGGTACTGGTGGCAAGCAGTGTGTTTGTAATGCAGTATTAGCGCTTGTAAACCCAGGCGACGAAGTGATCATTCCAGCACCTTATTGGGTAAGCTATCCACAGATGGTAAAGTTGGCTGGTGGAACACCTGTAATTGTGAATGCAGGATTCGACCAGGACTTTAAAATGACAGCGGATCAGCTTGAGGCAGCTATCACACCAAAGACCAAGATGCTCATTCTTTGCTCTCCAAGCAACCCAACAGGTAGCGTCTACTCAAAGGAAGAATTGGCTTCGCTCGCAGAGGTACTCAAGAAGCACAAAGATGTATTCGTCCTTGCAGATGAAATCTACGAGCACATAAACTATATCGGCAAGCACCACAGCATCGCTCAGGAGCCTGGCATGAAAGAGCAAGTAATCATTGCCAACGGTGTATCCAAAGCATATGCCATGACTGGATGGAGAATCGGATTTTTGGCTGGTCCTGAATGGATCACCAAGGGCTGCAACAAACTACAAGGCCAATACACGAGTGGTACTTGTTCTATCAGTCAAAAAGCAGCCGAAGCGGCTTACACTCTCGATCAGAGTGCCGTTGAGGAAATGCGCCAGGCATTCGAGCGTCGTCGCAACTTGATAGTAAAGTTGGCGAAGGAAGTTCCAGGGCTTGAGGTAAACATGCCACAGGGAGCCTTTTATTTGTTCCCTAAGTGCAACAGTTACTTTGGAAAGAGCAATGGCAGCAGTGTCATCAACAACTCTACCGACTTTGCAATGTACCTTTTGGAAGAAGCACATGTAGCAACGGTTGGCGGTGATGCATTTGGAGACCCAGACTGTTTCCGCATGAGTTATGCCACAAGCGATGAAAACATCGTCGAGGCTATCAAGCGCATCAAAGAAGCGTTGAGCAAATTGAAATAATAAAAGGCAATAAAACTCGTTTTGCTAGTCAAAATGTAAGAAAAAAGCGAGATATTGGTATAATTTAAGCCAATATCTCGTTAAAACTTCTTAATTAGGGTGATAGTTACCTATAAATTATTATCTTTGCCAATGCAAAAATAGATAACCCGTCTGTGTTTATTGACAAACAACACAATCAAGGTCTACAAAGCAAGCAAATAAAGAAGAAAAATTAATAATTTATTAACTAATAATTTAAAAAAGTAAAATTATGGCAACTACAAAACAAGCAGCCCCAGCTAAAAAGTCTGAGGGCTTTCAGGGAGTAAGAGGCGCATTCTGGATCATCGTGGTATGTGCTATCATCGCATTCACATTGTTCTTCACATGGTTCGGTAACGACATGCACTTCCAGGATCCAGGTGTAAAGGATCACCCAGCAGACATTTGGGGAACAATCTTCAAGGGTGGTGTAATCGTACCAGTTATCCACACATTGTTGCTCACCGTATTGGCAATGACAATCGAGCGTTGGTTGGCTCTTAAGACAGCTACAGGTAAGGGTGCCCTTCCTAAGTTCGTCGCTAACATCAAGGCAGCTTTGAACGCTAACGATTTTGCAAAGGCTGAGCAGCTCTGTAACAAGCAGCGTGGTACAGTAGCTAACGTTGTTATGGCTTCTTTGAACGCTTACAAGTCAATGGAAAGCGGTGCTAATGCATCTTTGAAGAAGTCACAGAAGGTAGCTAAGATTCAGCAGGCTCACGAGGAGGCAACTCAGTTGGAGATGCCTACATTGACTATGAACTTGCCTATCATCGCTACTATCGTTACTCTTGGTACATTGACCGGACTTCTCGGTACTGTAACCGGTATGATCAAGTCATTCCAGGCCATGGGTCAAGGTGGTGGTGCTGACTCTGCAGCACTTTCTGTAGGTATTTCTGAGGCGTTGATCAACACCGCATTCGGTATTTTGACATCTTGGTGTGCTGTTGTATCTTACAACACATTCACAAACAAGGTTGATAAGTTGACATACGCACTCGACGAGGTAGGTTACTCAATTGCTCAGACATACGAAGCTAACCACACAGAAGAGGCTTAATTTTTGCTAACCCTTTAAAATTTTATCGCTATGGGTAAAGTAAAAATTAAGAAGAGTGACGTCTGGATCGATATGACTCCTATGTCAGACGTTATGACCCTGCTGCTTACCTTCTTCATGCTGACATCTACATTCGTAAAGAATGAGCCAGTGAAGGTGAACACACCAGGTTCTGTGTCTGAGATTAAGGTGCCAGAGAACGGCGTTTTGACAATCTTGGTAAGTCCTGAAAAGGACAAGGCTGGTAGACCTACCGGCGAAGGCCAAGTATTTATGAGTATTGATAATACCGATCAGTTGGGATCTACTCTCGATGCTATGACAGGCAATTTCGGTGTGTCATTGAATCCAAAGCAGATTGAGACATTCAAGGCAGAAAGTACATTCGGTGTACCAATGAGCGATTTGAGCACTTATTTGTCAATGGGTTCATCTAAGCGACCAGAGTATCTCAAGACGAAAGGTATTCCTCTCGACAGTATCAAAGGTGGAATGAGCGAGTTCCAGCAATGGGTTAACGCCGCTCGTAACGTAAACGAAGACATCAAGATTGCCCTCAAGGCTGATGCTTCTACACCTTATAAGACAGTGAAGAGAGTGATGAACGAGCTCCAGGATATGGACGAGAGTCATTACTATATGATTACACAGCTTAAAAAACAGGGGGACGAATAAATGGCAAAAAAAGAAAGCAAACAAAAGAAAATGAATGTCCGCGTAGACTTTACGCCTATGGTGGATATGCTCATGCTGCTTATCACGTTCTTCATGCTGTGTACATCTTTGAGCAAACCTCAGACTATGGAGCTGACTATGCCAAGTAATGACAAAAACGTTCAAGACGACAACAAGAACGAGGCTAAGGCTTCAGAGACTGTAACACTTTACGTAACAGCAGACAACAAGATTTACTACGGTGCAGGTATTCCTAAGTATGATGACCCATCATGGATCAAGGAAACTACATGGGGTAACGACGGTATTCGTAAGGTCTTGAGAGAGCATGCTACAGAGAATGGTACACGTCCAGTAGAAAGAATCTCGCTCGCAGTTCGTGAGTTGAACATGGATCGTCAGAAGAATCCTAAGCAGTATCCTGATAGCATTTATCAGAAAAAACTTAGTGACTTGAAGGCAGGTAACTTGAAGGATGGTAAGATTCCTACTCTGACCATCGTCATCAAACCTACCGACAATGCTTCATATAAGAATATGGTTGATGCACTCGATGAAATGCAGATTTTGAACATTGGTACGTATGTCATCGATAAGATTAACGCAGACGACGAGAAGCTTCTCAAGTCTAGAGGCGTTAAGATGTAAGGTGAATACTAACAATTAAAACAAGAAACAAATGGCAAAAATAGATCTTTATGATCCTAAATGGGTCGATATGGTTTTCGCCGGGAAGAACAAGGAATACGGTGCTTATCAGCTCCGTAAGGGTACTTCCAGCCGAAACATAAAGTCTCTGCTCATCTTGGTCATTGCTGCAGCTCTCATTGGTGGTTTCTTGGCTTGGAAAGTGATTGCACAGAAACAAGCTGAAGAACAGCAAGCTTATATGGAGGCTATGGAGTTGGCTAAACTCCAGCAGGAAGCTAAGAAAGAGAAGAAGAAAGCTGAGCCTGTCAAGCCAAAGATTGAACCTAAGAAGGAGATACCTGTGGCTCGTGAGACTCAGAAGTTTACTGCACCTGTCATTAAGAAGGATGAACTCGTAAAAGAGGACAACCAAATTAAGCAGATGGATAAACTGGACGACAAGGTTGCTGTCGGTACTGAGAACAAGGAAGGTACTAAGGACCGTACAGTAGAAGCAGTGCGTAGTGAAATTGCTGTTGCAGCTCCACCACCACCACCAGCTCCAAAACCTGAGGTTGCAACTAAGGTCTTCGACGTCGTAGAGGAGATGCCTTCATTCCCTGGTGGACAAGGCGCTTTGATGTCATACTTGGCTAGCAACATCAAGTATCCTGTCGTTGCACAGGAGAATGGTGTACAAGGTCGTGTTATCGTATCATTCGTAGTAGAGCGTGATGGTTCTATCTCTGATGTGAAGGTAGCCCGTTCTGTAGACCCTTCACTTGACCGTGAAGCACAGCGTGTCGTTAAAGGCATGCCTAAGTGGAAACCAGGTAAGCAAAATGGTTCCGCTGTGCGAGTTAAGTATACTGTACCAGTTGTATTTAGATTGCAGTAATAGAATGAAAAGAACATCTTATATTTTTATAGGATTAATAGTACTATCAATGGCTTTCTTCTCATCTTGTGGTGAGAAGAAAGCCAAAGATGGTAGAACAGATACACCAACATCGGGGACAATTCAGTTTGTTGCCGATGAAAGTTTAAGTCCTATCATTGATGAAGAAAGAAGTCAGTTTGAGTTTGAATATCCAAAAGCTCATCTCAAACCGTTGTATACTGACGAAGTCACAGGACTTCAAATGATAAAAGATTTCAAAACAGCCCTATTATTTACTACACGCAACTTGAAGCCTAGTGAAATAGCGTATTTGAAATCGAAAAGCAATGTTATCCCAACAGTTTTCCCAATAGGCTATGATGGTCTAGCATTTATCGTAAACAAGAACAATGCTGATACTTGCATTACAGTGAACGACATCAAGCGTGTTCTTACTGGAAAAGCGACAAAATGGAGCGACATTGTACCGGGTTCAAAAAGAGGTGATATAGAAGTTATCTTCGACAACACTCGCTCGGCAACAACAAATTACGTAGTAGACTCAGTTCTACACGGTGCGAAAATGGGAGCAAGCATCATGGCAGCCAAAACTAGTAAGCAGGTGGTTGACTATGTTGACAAGAATCCAGGTTCAATTGGTGTAATCGGATCCAATTGGTTGAACGACCGAAGAGACTCCACAAACACCACATTCAAAAAGAACATTCATGTAATGTCGGTATCTATCAAGGATAAAGCTACTCCTATGAATAGCTGGAAACCATATCAAGCTTATTTGCTAGATGGTAGATATCCGTTCGTTAGAACTATATATGCTATTGTGGTAGACCCTCATCAGGCATTGCCTTACAGCTTTGCCAACTATATATCCAATCCTAAAGGACAGTTAATTTTGTTCAAAGCGGGATTACTCCCTTACAGAGGTGACATCACAATCAAGACAGTTGACGTAAAGAGATAAAAAGCGGCGTAAATGCCAACAAAGTATAAAGAGAAGCAACAAAAGTAAAATTGTTAAACCCTCAAAAAGACTATACGTCAAAGAGGACAAAGAATTTTATAAGACTTAATGAAAGTAGAATTATGAAAGCAGTTAAATATTTAGTAGCAGGTTTGCTGATGATGGGATTGTCAGCACCAGCAATGGCACAGGAAGTCAACTACAAAGACATGCTGAAGCCTATAGAGACAACTTTGAAGGCAGGCGACGCCACTTCTAAAGAATTCGAGAAAGAGATCAAAGAGTACCAGAAGGTCTTCAAAAAAGATCCAAAAGCACTTGTCGCACTTGGAAATGCTCTTGTCATCAACAAGCAGTACGACAAGGCTAATGCTGTGGCTGATGCCATCATCGCCAAGTTCAAGAACTATGGTGATGCCTACATCTTGAAAGGTGACATCTATGCAATGCAAGACAATGGTGGCGAAGCAGCTACTTGGTACGGACAGTGTATGACTATGGATCCTAAGAATCCACAAGGCTACATCAGCTATGCCAACGTATATCGTAAGATAGATCCTGCCGCAAGTGCTGACGCTTTGAGCAAATTGAGAGAGGTTGATCCTAATTACCCAATTGAAGCTGAGACTGGTCACAATTACTATTCCATTGGAAACTATGACAAGGCATACGAGAATTTCTCAAAAGCAAAGCATGAGACTATGGAAGAGTATATCTTCTATGAGTATTGTTTCACAGCTTATGTATTGAACAAGAAAGATGAAGCATTAACTCTCTGCAAAGAAGGCATGCAAAAGTATCCTAAAGATACAGCATTCCAAATCTTGGCTATGCGTTCAGCTGTTGATACACAAAATTTTGAGGAGGCACTCCAATATGCTAACGCCATCATGAGCAACAATGATGTCAAGAAGAATTCTAGTATCTACTCATACTATGGATTGGCACTTGCAGGCAACAAGCAGTACGACCAGGCTATTGAACAATACAACAAAGCCTTGGA
Organism: Candidatus Segatella violae; assembly: GCA_002440225.1. Taxonomy (GTDB): domain Bacteria; phylum Bacteroidota; class Bacteroidia; order Bacteroidales; family Bacteroidaceae; genus Prevotella; species Prevotella violae. The sequence continues at coordinate 11,254 of DJSH01000084.1, read as the reverse complement.
AACAAACAAGGATGACGTTAAGCCATATCAGTACCTTGCAGAAGTATACAAGAGCATGGGTAATGAAGACAAGGCTTTGGAGTATAGCCAGACATACATGGACAAGAACCCTAACGCTGCCCCATCAGACTTTGTAAAAATGGCTGAAATTTACAATGCCAAGGCACAAAAAGGTGGACCGAGCAAGGGTGCCAACGTTGACAAGGCAATCAGTGTTTACAATTCATTTGCCGCTAAGTACCCACAGTTAAAGTCATACGCAGATCTTCAAGCTGCCAACATTGCATTCCAGAATGAGATGGACGACAAAGCTTTGGAGAACTATGAGAAAGTAATCAATGAGGTTGAGAACAAGCAGTATGACGAAGACGAAAAAGGCTATTTAATGCAAGCTTACAAGAACGCAGGCTACATTTATTGGAGCTCTAAAAACAACTTAGAAGCAGCAAAACCTTACTTCGAAAAGTTGCTCAAGCTTGATCCAAACAACGCCTTGGCAAAGAAAGCACTTGGCTTGGAAGAAGAGAAATAAAAACAAGCAATAAAAAAAACGGTGGTATCATATATGAATACCACCTTTTTTATCTCTCACATAAAGAAAAAGAGCGATTCCAAAGGAACCGCTCTCGATGTTTTATGTAACTAAAAGTATCTATCCTTATAGATTAAGGAAGACTGATTGCCTCATTAGGACAAACATCTGCGCAAGTACCACACTCTGTGCAGAGATCTGGATTGATAGAATACTTCTCGCCCTCAGAAATTGCACCTGATGGGCACTCGTCGATACATGTACCGCAAGCGATACAATCGTCACCAATTACGTATGCCATAATTCTTAATGTTTTTATATTGTTAATAATGTTTCTAAATAATATGTTCTTGTATAATATGTAGCTTTTACCTATCAAAGGTATTACCTACTTTTGATGGTGCAAAGATAATAATATTTTCCGATATACCTACAATTAGGTATGTTTTTTTTTTGTTTTTAATTCAATTTATACAATATCGAAATAACAATCTAAACAATAACCAACGTTTAAATGCGTTATACTATATATGAAAAGAATAATATTATTGACTATCATATGCATATTGAAAAGTTTGCTAACAGTGGCTCAGGAAAGAACGGTAGAGAATCGTCCTTATACCGACTTGCGCCCCTTCCATTTTGGCGTGTTGGTGGGAACACATCTTCAGGATTTAGAGTTCAACAATGTAGGTCCTACCACCTATATTGATGCCGATGGGAATAAACAAGAAGGATATGTTAGTGTAGACCAAGACAGATGGGACGCAGGATTTACTGTTGGCGTATTAGGCGAATTCAGACTTAGCAATAGTTTCCAAGTGAGAATAGCACCTGCCATGTACTTCGGAACACATCATCTTACCTATCACAACTTCAAGAAGACTGATGGTATAGGTAATCCTATAAAACAAAAGCAAGAGATGAAGACAGCCTACATATCGAGTGCTTTCGACCTGATATTTTCCGCCAAAAGGTTCAATAATCACCGTCCGTACATCATGTTAGGACTTAATCCGATGATGAACCTCAGCAGTAAGAGCGACGACTATATCAAACTGAAGAAAACAGACTTGTTCCTGGAAGTTGGTGTCGGTTGCGACTTCTATCTCCCATTCTTCAAGTTACGTCCAGAATTGAAATTTATGTATGGCATCACCAATTCATACGACAACAAACATAGCAGTGAAATAAAAGACAAGAATATGCTACCTTACGCAATGGCTGCCAACAAAACCCATAGTAAAATGATTGCTTTGACTTTTTATTTCGAATAAAACCATAAAAGGCATCGCTCGCTCAATACAGAGCAAACGATACCTTTTAGAATTCATAAAGGCTCAAAGTTATTTAATCGTATAAGTTCTACCTGCCTGCGTATCCAAGTCATACTCATAAACGATAGGAACATGCGCCCTTACACCCTTTTCCAAGCGATGTTCTTCTACTATAGGCGGTGTCACTATAGCAGGTGTCAACAAGGCATTAGGGCAAGGTCCAGTAGCCTTACTCAAGCCTTTTGCTGTAAGGGGGAAATAAGAACGAATGCGTAAAATGCCTCCGAGTGTAGACAGAATCTTTGCTTTCGTCAATCTGCCATCCTTCCAATCCATATCCACCACAAAGCCTCCGCGAGCACGAAGTCCCTTTACCTCTCCTTCGCTCCAAGCATCAGGCAAGGCTGGAAGAAGATGTACAGCTCCATCATGACTCTGCAAAAGCATCTCGGCAATACCAGCTGTCACACCAAAGTTGCCATCTATTTGGAAAGGTGGGTGTGCATCGAAGAGATTAGGATAAATTCGTCCATCAGGACGACTCGCTTCCCATTCATTTTCTGAAACTGGCAAAAGATGCAACATGTTGCTGATAATCTTAAAGGCATGGTTGCCATCGAGCATACGAGCCCAGAAGTTGGTTTTCCATCCCAAGCTCCATCCCGTTGCCATATCACCACGATGCTTCAAAGTGGTAGCTGCGGCATTAAACAATTCTGGGTGACTGAACGGAGAGATTTGGTTGGAGGGATATAGTCCATAGAGATGAGAGATGTGTCGATGTTCGTTCTTAGGGTCGTCAGCATCAATCAACCACTCTTGCAACTGTCCATATTTACCTATCTGCATCGGTGGAATCAGAGAAACTAACTTCTGCATATCTTTACGCTCAGCCTCATCCACGCCCAATATCTCCGAAGCTTTCACCGCACTTGTCAAGGCATCAAAAGCGATTTGATTATCCATTGTGCATCCTGCCGTCACAGCCGTTTTCTTGCCTTTAGGGCCTTGCTCTGGACTCACCGAAGGCACAGTTACTTTCCATTTCGTTCCTGGCAAAGTTTGCATATAGTCAAGATAAAACTCTGCTGCACCTTTTATCACAGGATACCATTTCTGCAAGAAAGCTTTGTTGCCTGTATAAAGATAATGTTGCCAAAGATGAGTAGTCAACCAAGCTCCACCATTCGGAAACATACCCCATTGCGCTCCATCTACAGGACCGGCAATACGCCAAATGTCCGTGTTATGATGAGCCATCCATCCACGACAACCATACATCTCACGGGCCGTCTTTGCCCCCGTCTCACTCAAGTCCTTGATAAGAGAGAAAAGAGGCTCAATCGTATTACCCAGATTCGTGACCTCAGCAGGCCAATAATTCATCTCCGTATTGATGTTGATGGTATATTTACTGTCCCAAGGCGCATTCTTGTTGTCATTCCAAACACCTTGCAAATTGGCAGCTTGCCCACCCGGTTGAGAACTAGAAATCAAGAGATAACGACCATAGTTGTACATCAGTGCCACCATTGCCATATCCTTGCTTCCAGCAAACTTATCCAATCGTTGGTCAGTAGGCAACTGGGCATTGGCATCAGCCATCAATGTCAAAGAAGAAGTACCAAATTGCTTTTGGTAAGCCTCAACATGTCGTTTTTCCAACTGAGCATAATTCAATCCTTTTACTTTATTGATATAGTCATTATTTCGTTGTGAAGCATTGCCCGATACATCATGATAATTAACGAAGTTGGTAGCAGCACTCACGATAATGGTAGCCTCCGTAGCATTCACCACCGCCACACTCGCATCATGACCATTCGCTGCTTTTCCATCCGCAACACCCACCTGACCATCAGTTTGCACATTTGCCAAACATTCGGCAGTTAGAGCAGCTTTTATACCCTCTTGGTCTTGTCCTTTCACTTTCAAGAGAAGCCCATTGGTTGTGGTTTTCACATGATAATCGAAAGGAGCATCAAGACTAAATCCAAACGTTAGCTTTCCCTTTTTATTTGCCTTGATATGGCAAACTATCACTCCATCAGCCAGAGAGGCGAAAGTAGTTCGCTCGTATCTCACACCATTGAGTTCAAATTGGGTATGGTTCAATGCCTTACGCAAATCTAATTCACGATGATACATTGCGCCATCCCCTCCATCTTTCATCATGATATGCAAGTTAGCCATTGGCAAGAACCGCATACCATGAGGACCTGGAATAAAGGTTTGGTTGATAAGACTAGCAGCCTCCTCTTCCCTACCATCAAATATCAACTCACGAACCTTCGGAAGATTCTCCAAAGATTTCGAACTGTTATTATTGTAAGGTCCTCCACTCCAGAACGTTTCTTCGTTCAGCTGGATAGTTTCATCTTGGATACCGCCATACACCATTCCACCCAAATGGGAGTTACCGATAGGTAATGCCTCCAACCAGTGCTTAGCTGGAGCAGTGTACCAAAGTTTTGTGCTATTATCAGGATTAGCCTTCTTTGCCATCAAATGCAAAGGTAATGACAAAGCCAAGGCTACACATCCCAACAAGATTACATTTCTATTCATCGTAGATTATTGATTAATAAGTTCATTTTTTACAAAAGATGGCACAAAGTTAAGAAAAAGTTTTGATTTTCTCAACCTTCTGCCATCTTATTTCACAATAAATGTACTAAAACTACTTACTTTCCCTTGGAATATTCGAAAGAATCCACATCCACATATCCACCTGCCGTCTTGGTTGCATAATTGTAGATGGCGATACGAGTTCCCATGAAGAAGCGACTCCAATCATAGTTCATCTTGAAGCTCTTGATGACAGGAATCCAAGTTTTTCCATCCACACTATACGATAAATTGGCGAGGTCTGCATGATTGCGGAAATCACAGTTCATCTTCAGATAGATGATGCTAGACTTCGTGGCTTTATCCATTTTCAGATTCAAAGCCTGGCGATATACTTCCTCACGCTTCACGTCGGTCACAGCTTTCTCTTTTTGGGTCAATGAGACATTCTCCTTGGTACCCACAATATACATCTTCTTGCCCTCCTTCACAATAGACAACAAAGCTGCATCACTTTGGAAAGCGGAAAGACCAGCCACATCTCCATCCTTCATCTTGCTCACATCCATTTTCACGATGCCCTCGCAAGTAGGTCCCTCGGTACGAGTACTGATCGTGTTTGGAGCCAAGAAGATATTTGGAGAGATGCGAGATGTTTTCAATCTCAAGAATCCCTTGCGCTCTGTCAGCGACCATGCATCATCCACAGGATTGTGGTTCCACTGCCACTGCAAGTCAAGTTTATCGCTATTGAAATCGTCACTATATACCAATCCCTTGCCATCATAACCTAAGATAGGCTTCTGCATGGTGGTAGGTATCTTACCATTCTCATCCGTCAGCATTGGCCAGCCATCTACCCAACGACAAGGCTCTAGCGTTGGAGTTCTTCCCACGCCACCTCTATCTTGGAAGATGAGTCCATACCAGTTACCATCTTTGTCATCGACAATGGTACCTTGGCCTACTCCACCAAAGCCACCAAACTCGGTTTCAAGAATCACCTTCTTCTCGTATGGACCCGTAATATGGTCTGCACGATAGCAAACTTCACGACGTGGATGTCCGTTCACCCAAGAAATCATCAAGAGATAATACTTACCATTGTGCTTAATCATGCGAGAACCTTCCAACAATCCATTCTCCTCGGCATCACGCTCGAAGAGACGGCGATGGCTTCCCTCAACGACAGCCGTCAAGTCTGAGTTCAACTGCACCATATCGCCAGTGGCATAAATCACATACACCTTGTCATCATCGTCGAAGAAGAGAGCTGCATCGTGGAAATGCTGCAAACGGCTGTGGATGGTCCACTTGCCCTCTATGTCATCGGCTGTACAGATGTAAGTCTCGCCACCCGGATTGTCGTTCGGTGCAAAGAGCGCATAGAACTTGCCTCGATGGTACAGCAAGGAAGTAGCCCACTGTCCACGACCATATACAGTTCCTTCCTTCATATCATACTTCGGAGAGTCGGTAAGCTTCGGGAAGATGTAGTTCACCGTCTCCCAGTTTACCAAGTCCTTCGACTTCATGATTGGCGCACCAGGCATCAAGTGCATGGTGGTGCTCACCATATAGAAATTATCCCCCACTCTAATGACATCCATATCAGGCACATCCGCCCACAAGACAGGGTTTGTAAAATCCTTCTCGAATTTCCACCAATCAAAGTTAAAGAGCTTGCTGCCCTTCATTCCCTTAAATACAAAATAGAGGTCGTGCTTACCCGTTACCTGCTTCTGCATTCTTGCAGAGAAAGTCTTGAATTTCTCCCAGCCACCGGTCTTGGTTACTTCGACCTCAGCCACTTTCTCGCCCTGAATGCCATCAAGATGCACCTCAAAGCTTCCGCCTAACGAGCTACAAGCCGCCGACATGGCAAAGGTCTGAGGACTTGTTTTTCCGAAATCCACCTCACGTACCTTGATATAGTCTCCATTGTGAATCTCCGAGATATAAACACCAGTCCCGTCGGTCTGCTCCGACTTCACGCCTTTGGAGTAAGCGATAGTCTCCGCTTCCTGACGTTTGTAAGGATTGAGCGTTGCGATAGGCGACACACCGGCATCGGTATGGTGGATGATAGGGAACGTGCCATCGGCATTGTACTTGAACTCCTCTACAGCCACGCTTCTGCCGAATCCACCACCGAGTTTACCCGTATGATAGAAGAAATAAGACTTGCCCTTATAGTCGGTTACTCCACAATGATTGGTAAAGGAGCCCGTATTTTCCAAAGGCATGATTTCTCCCTTGTACTTCCAAGGTCCAAGCGGTTTCTTGCTCATGGAATAAGCGATATGCTCAGGCACACCTCCTGCCGCATAGAGCATATAGTAGTTCTTGCCACGTTTCATAAGCCAAGGTCCCTCGGTATAATTGTCCTTGTATTTCACGGTAGAATCTCGGTTCTCGACATCAGGAGCGCCGAAGCCATCCACGGTCATGTGGATTCTGCCCACTTCTCTTTTTGCATCCACAGCCTCCTTAGGGTCAACGCCACCCTTGAAACTCACCATGTCCTCATTGAGCTTGGCATAATAAAGATGTGGATTTCCCCAGTAGAGATAAGCCTGTCCATCATCATCGAGCCAAACGGTTGGGTCGATGTTGTCCCAGCTGCCATTATCGAAGAGAGGTTTTCCGATGGCATCCTTGAAAGGTCCTGTTGGCGAGTCTGCCACAGCTACACCAATCGCCATTCCGCCTGTCAACTTGGAATGGGCGCAGATGTACCAGTAATATTTTCCATTACGTTCGATGGTCTGCGCAGCCCAGGCGCGATCATCTGCCCAGGAGAAGGAACTGAGGTCGAGTGGAGAGCCATGATCGGTCCAATTCACCATATCAGTAGTGGAATAGACACGCCATTCGTTCATCCAGAAGAAATCAGCCTTGTCCTCATCATGACCGGTATAGACATAAAGACGGTCACCAACGACCAATGGAGCTGGGTCGGTGGTCAACTGGGTTTGCACGATAGGGTTCTGTGCGTATGCTGCACACTGCATAGCGAGCAGCATGCTGAAAGTTATCATCTTTTTTGAATTCATATTTATTTCAATATTTTGTAGATGTATTTTATAAAAAGTACTAACTCTTGTCCCCCACTAAAGGCTCGCACCCAAATAACTATATTTGTTGTTATCAGGGTTAACAACCACTTGTTCAAGCACAATTTCTGGGTCTATCATGACGATGCGAACAGTGTGCTTGCCTGCCTTCAAAGCCTTCGTTGAGGTTGCAGCCAACCAACGCTGGTTATCAAACACCTCGTCACGACGGAGCTGCTTCTTGCCGTTCCACCAACCATTCAAGGCAAGATGAGGTTCCTTTGGCAATGGTTTCAACTTCTTGGATACAGCAAGATTCTTGGCAGTATATTCCTGAAACTCATCATGGAATCCTTGTCGGGCATCTACTATCTGCATAGGTTGGTCATCTATCTGTACTCCGATGCGAAGACCACGAGCAGGATAAACATCCTGTGTTGGGAGAATGCCCAGCGCGATGGTGAGTTGATCGCTGTCCGCCTTCAAGTCGAAATCATATTCGAGCGCAGCACCCTTGCCATCAGTTTGGCTTGCCGCCATCACATTACTGCTACCCATACAGCCCTTGCCACGACCTAAGTCTGGCAGGAATATCCACTTGGCATCCTTGCCTTCCGTGATTCGAGCGTATTGATAAGAAGGAATATCTATCTCGGTAGCTGAAGTCGTAGCATTGAGCGGATGCTCCACCTTGTAGCACAACGTCATTGGATTGACATTCTTCTCAGGAATTGCCCATTGGGTATAACCGATATGATTATCCGACATCATACCTTTCCACTTTCCTCCAGCCATCACATTATTATAATAGCCAGAGAGTTCCCTGTCTTTCTGCATCATCGCTTCTATACCAAGACTATCCCCCATCGTGGCATGATTGTAGATCTCTGCCACATTAGCACTCGCCACCACAGGGTAATATACCAACTGATAGTAAGCGTCCAGCATTTCCTTCGGCAACTTGCCTCGAAGATTCTCCGCTCTCTGCGCGAGCGCATTCCAACGTTGGGAAGTAACGAGCATCTCGTGTTCATTAAAGATACCTGGCACTTGAACCTCTGGTTTGCGCATCAGATTGTACTTACTGTACTTCGCTATCATATCGGCTACCTCCTTGCTATTCTCCTCTCCAAAGATACTGCTGGAGAAACGCTCCAACCAAGGTTGCTCTTCTCCTGGCTGAATGGCATCAGGATTCCAAGCATAGTTCATGATGAAGTCGATAGGCACTTCCTTTGGTTTCAAGTCGCCCACGTTGATAATCCAGATGCGGTCGATGCCACTGGCGTAAGCCTCGTGCAACTGCTCACGGAGTTTCGGAATGGTAGTGGTGTTCACCCATCGGTCATTCCAAGGACCACCATTCATGTCGATGTGGTAATAAAGTCCCAGGCCACCCTTGCGCTTACGCTCTTCGGCGGTACCCTTGCGACGGATATAGCCCCAGTTGTTGTCGCAGAACAGGAGGGTTACATCGTCAGGCACGGTGAAGCCTGCGTCATAATAACGTTGTACCTCGGTAAAGATTGCCCAAAGCTGAGGCACCGTATTGGCAGGACGACCGTATGCTTGTTCGATGATGCGACGCTGGGCGGCAACCACTTTTCCCAAGGTCTTGATGTTCTCGGCATCATCTCCATTGCCCATTGCCGTATCTCCATCGCCTCGCATACCGATAGTTACGAGGTTGTCGTACTTACTATTGCGCTTCATACCCTCTAGGAAGAATTTCTCGATGCGCTCAGGATTGGTGGCATAATTCCATGGTCCCACTTCGTTTTTACGCTTCAGATACTCTCTGTGCGAACGCATCATCGGCTCATGATGAGAGGTTCCCATCACGATGCCCATCTCGTCGGCGAGTCTTGGCGATTCCGGATCATCCTCATTGAAGTTGGTTCCCCACATGGCAGGCCAGAAATAGTTAGCCTTCAAGCGGAGCAACAATTCGAAGATATGGCGATAAGCCTTGGAATTGATGCCACCAAACTTGTTGGTACACCATCCGCCAAACGATGGCCACTCATCATTGATGAAGATGCCGCGATATTTCACCTTAGGTTCTCCATCCGTATAAGCACCTGGAGTAATGTAGAGATTATCGTGATGAGCGATTGGCGCATCAGCCATCCAATACCAAGGCGACACACCTATCTGGCGAGACAGTTCGTAGATACCATAGATAGTACCACGCTTGTCGGAGCCCAAGATAACCAACTGTCCTTTATCTGTAAATATCAGATATTTCTCCCATTTTCCTTTCAGTTGTTTGCATTGCTTGGCGTATCGTTTTGCCAACTCGCTCTTGCCCACGGTAGCCACGATGATAGGAGCCTTGTCGCTTCCTGTCACGGCACGAAGGTCTTTGCGAAGATTACCCACAGCCAATTTTACCCCCGCCCAATCATTCCGACTGTAGCGAATGGTGTCATTCGAGCCTGTCAACTTGAGTGCATTCTGCGCTGGTGAAGAGAACTTCACAAACTGTTCCGCAGCCTCAACAGATAGCTGAGCGGAAAGCAACGCACAAACCATTAATATATATTTCTTCATCACTATCATACTTGTTTTTTCTCATCGAGAGCCATTCTTTCCCGCAACTTACTCACTAAACTTCCACCAATCCAAGAAGAAGAGGTTCTGCTTCTGGATGTCACCACCCTTGAACATGAAATAGAGATCGTGTACGCCTGCTACTTTCTTTACCTTGGCAGAGAAAGTCTTGTAATCATCCTTGGTATTTGTGATTTCGACAGTGCCAATGCACTTCCCTTTCACACCATCAAGATGGATCTCGACACTACCACCAAGCATGTGGCAAGAGGCTGATACCTCAAACTGGCTTGCGCCCTTCTTGAAATCAACGCCCTTTACAAGGATATACTCACCCTCATCAATATCAGTTACTATTTGGTTCCATTTGTTCTTCTGCGCCCATTGGTTCTTAGGCTGCGTCTTCAAGCCATATCCCCATGCCATGGTCTCGGCTTCCACCTGACGATAAGGGTTGAACCATTCCACTTGTTCCAGTTTGCAATCCTGGAAGTATGGCAACTCCTGGATGGTTCCATCCGCATTGTAAGTCATCTCGGCAGCAGACACCGAACGTTGCTCGGCATGACGACCTGTCTTCAAACGGAAGATGTCATAGTTCAAACCAAAGCAGTAGCTCTTGCCCTTGTAGTCAATGATACCAGGATGATTGCCACGAGTGCGAGGCGTATGGTTCATGATATGTCCCTTATATTCCCAAGGACCAAGTGGACCTTTGCTCATCGCATAACCGATGCCCTCAGGACAGCAGGTAGATGCATAAGCCATATAATAATTGCCATTGCGTTTCCAGAACCAAGGACCTTCCTGATAATCCTGAATCTTTGGGAAGTGCATGATGGAGTCGGAATAAGAAATCATATCCTCGTTCAATTTCACAGCTTTCAACACAGGGTTTCCCCAGTACATATAAGCCTGTCCGTCATCGTCAATCCAGACGGTTGGGTCGATGTCGAACCAGTCTCCCTCCCAAGCCAAAGGCTTTCCGATAGGGTCAACAAAAGGTCCGTAAGGATTATCTGCCACCAACACGCCGATGCCATGACCATGAATAGGGCAATACATATACCATTTGCCGTTGCGTTCGACAACCTGTTCTGCCCAAGCACCATTATCGCCCTTGAACCACTTGAAATCCTTCAAGGATGCCACGGCGCCACGGTCTTGCCAGTTCACCATATCGGTAGATGTATAGAGCAACCAGTCCTTCATCAAGAATCCCTCTGCTCCATCCTCATCGTGGGTAGTATAGAGATATACCGTGTCGT
>DJSH01000036.1 GCA_002440225.1 Candidatus Segatella violae | reverse complement strand
ATTAAGTTGAATATTGCCTGTCCAAACAGAGAGTCGGATATAGAGACAAATATGATTCAAGAACTGATAGGGCAAGTTTATCAGTTCAGCCGTATTTACTGGAAGTCCGTAAAGCAACAAGGATTGCCTGTGACAATTAAGTATCCAGAAATGATAGCAGAAATCATGCCTCACTTTGAGTCTCCGACGATTTATCCAGATAGCAAGAGTTTGTGGTTCTTATAAATAGAAGTAATATTATGATGGAATTGGATTTAAGAAAGGTGAGAGAACTTCTGAATTTTAAAGACTTGTTTGCCACGCCCGAAGAATATATGAGCGCGGCAAACAGTTTGCCTATCATTGAACTTGATACGAAACCTTTGTATGTATTACATCCAGGTATGAGAGTTCTGTTTACTCCAAAGTTGCGTTACTATGCATTGAAGACAGAATATGAGATAAACCGTCATTTGAACGCAGTGGCAAAATTGTTGGAAGACGATGGGGATAATGAAGAACTGGCGAAATATTTGATAAAGAAGACACGTGATGCCGTGAAAACTCTTGTCAATGAGGCTGATGGACAACTTGAAAACTTCGATACAAGTAATTTGATTTGGAAAAGTATAACTTCTGACACTCCTGATTATGAATTGGGAGTATGCCATGAAGAAGTGGCATACTACCACTATACCATAGCCGAGCTTGCCCGTTGTTGGTTGGAACTCCAAGATAGGTATGCGTACATCATCGGAAAAGTGCTATATGATGTAAATTTGTTCTATTCTACCTTTTTGAAGAGAACTCCTGATTTTATGTTAAAATTGGAACGAACGAAAGAATATGATGAAGAAGCCAAGAAGTTTAAGAAATTTAGAACAGACTGCTGCTTCTTGTATGATAACGAAGAATATTTTGCTATTGCTATACAGGAATTTACAAACAAACTCAAGCAGCATGGATTAATATCCGAAGACGTAGATTTTAAAAAGATGGAAACATTGTTTAGGGGGCATCCGACAAGAAATGTGTTTACCTGGTTGGGAGATAAGCATATATTAACACAGGTTATCAAAGGTTTGTGTACTGATGATAAGCCTGTCTTGACAACTTGGCCAGAAGGCATTTCGAAATGGGATGTGGTGTCGGCACGTTTTTGTGACAAAGAGGGAAATCCAATGCCTAATATTCGTCAAGAAAGTCCTCGAAAGAAAGCTGCGAGTATTGTGAAAGAATTGATAGATTCTTTGGCTGAGTACAAATAGTGAACTTTTGAGTGAACTTTTGGCGAACTTTTAGTGAACTTATAGAAATAAAGTGCAATCTTTGCGCTATCATTTAGTAAAATAATTGTATATCAAGATGTTAAATGCGGAAGAAATAAAGAATTTAGTTCTTGGAGGCGAAGGGTATAATGTGGATTTTAAGCGCAGTGTACCTTCTAAAGTTCGTGAACTTACGGAGGAAGTTTGTAGCTTTCTGAATGCGGCTGGAGGTTATCTTCTGATAGGGGTAAGCGATGCTAACGAGATAGTGGGAGCAGAAATCGACAATAGCAAACGTTCTGCGATACAAGGTTCCATAGGAGAAATATCCCCTATGTGCCATTATAATATGTATGATGTTGATGTTGAGGGAAAGAAAGTATGGGTTATCGAAGTTCCTTCAGGGAAAAGTAAACCATATTTCTTTTCTGGATGTACCTATCTAAGAGAGGGTGCAAATAGTCAAAAACTTACTAATGTAGAAGAGATTCGTGATGTGTTCCAACGACATGAGCGAATTTATTTTGATGCGATTCCTTTGCCAAAGGTCAATCTACTGAAACTGTTGGACAGAGATAATTTCCAAGAATTTAAGCGTGAAGCGCATATAGTTTCTGATATAGAAGATTATCAAGTGCTTGATGGCTTGAAGGTCTTTGATGACAATAATGTGGCTAAAAGTGGCGGAGTCTTGTTTTTTGCACGTCAGCCAGAAGAAGTGTTTTTCCATGCTGTAGTGCGCTGTGTGTTGTTCAAGGGAATAGACAAGGTGTATATTCTTGATGACAAAACTTTTGGTGGTCCGCTTCTGCAACAGTATAACAAGGCAGTGGAATGGTTAAAGGGCAAACTGCAAGTATCATACGAGATAGAAGGTACAGGACCAAGAAGGGAAGTTTGGGAAATCCCGTTGGAAGTTTTTAAGGAAGCTGTCATTAATGCCTTGGCTCATCGCGATTATGATGAGCAGGGAGCAAGTATAACTATTGAGATGTTTGACGACCGAGTAGAGATAACTAATCCTGGTACTTTGTTGCCGGTAGTAGCCAAGAATTTCGGACGAAAGAGCCTTTCACGAAATCCACTTATTTTTGGCTTGTTTACTCGAATGCATTTAGTGGAACATATCGGGTCAGGCATACCTAGAATGAGGAAAGAAATGCTTGATGCCGGTTTGCCTGAGCCTACTTATGATACGGAAGGAATGTTTACTGTCACATTCAAACGTCCAATGAGGACAAATTCTACTCATCTGACAGATTTACAAAATAAACTCATTCAAGTAGTCAAGCAGAAACCGTTCTTGACAATGGAACAAATAGGAAAGGAATTGGGAATAGGGCGAACTTATGTTTATAAAATAGTTCGTAGTCTAAGAGAATTGGGACTACTTGAACATGTAGGTAGAAAAAGTGATGGTAAGTGGGTGGTAAAAATTATATAGAATTTTTAGCGAACTAAAATCTAAACTTACGACGAAAATTGCTCGTCGTAAGTTTTTTTTGTTTTTTCTATCTAAAACATTTGACTATCTAAACGACACTTTTTCTGTTATATAGCTTGTTTTTGTTTGAAATTTAATGTTACGACGGTCTTATTGTTGACCGTCGTAATTTCTGTATGTCGCATCTTGCCATCAAACGCTGATGTGGCAAATCTCTCCATACGGTGTTGTAGTGTATGACAAATCAAAGTCATGATTTTTTAGTGGGCAGTGATAGCAAAAGAGCTACCCCTCGCCCCATCGGAGAAATCCTCAACGAGTATCTTCTCCAAGGCAACGCTCCTTTGGCTGTCACTTATCGCAAGCATCTTGCAGAGCGAATGGCAGAGGTGGCAAGTATAGTAACATCTAATCAGAAAGGAGGGAATGATGGAAAGAATCGACTCTAAGGAACAGTTGGATGCTATCGTCCATCAAGCTGCAGGTAACTATGTAGCTCAAGTAGCGAGACAAACAACGGGGATTGTTGCAAGCGAAGTTGCTAATCTCCCCAAAGACCAGAAGCCAAGCTTCATCAGTGTGTCTCACTTCAACGACTACTTGGAGGAGGGGCGCAGGATGGATGCCCCGAAGGAACTCATCCGCCATATCGTCGTGGAGCATGAGGTTACTTTCCTCTTCGGTGACACTGGCCTCGGAAAGAGCATCCTCGCCATGCAGATGGCTTGTTTGATGGCTCGCTTGGGTAAGCGAGTACTCTACGTCAACTTCGAACTTTCTCAGCAACAGTTGGCACAGAGGTATCCTAACTATCAGTTCCCTGACACGTTCTACATCGCTAACATCGACTATACCAAGATGCACGATGTAACCGAGCAAAGCTTGATTCTCGACGAGATTCAGCGTCTTGCCTTGGAACTGGACATCGAGGTGGTGATCATCGACAACTTCACCAACCTCTGCATCAATTCCAAGGAGGGAAGTGAGGCGGGCAACATCATGCTCCAGCTCATGAGCCTTCGTATGACTCACAACTGGACAATGGTCATCCTTGCCCATGTACCAAAGCGTAAGCCTGGCGACCCTCTCACGCTCAATGACCTGGCTGGTAGCAAGATACTCAGCAACATCGCCGACAATGTCATCGGTCTCAACAAGTCGAAGAAGGACAAGGATATGCGATATATCATCCAATTGAAGTATCGTTCTTTCCCTATCGAACTCGACTACAAAAACGTGCAGGAGCTTCAACTGACGACTTCCGACAATTGGCTTCATTTTGAGTATGGTGACTACGACGAGGAGCGTGCCCATCTGCCAAGAAGTCGTGACGAGAAAGCGGAGCTGGAGCGTGACATCGTGAGAGAACTCAAGGAACCTAACGGATTGGCGTATCGCCAGATTGCCGACAAGTTGGGAACAAGTCTCGGAACAGTGCAACGTACCGCCAAGAGCTATGGACTTAACAGAAAGGTAGAGAAGTCTTGCAAATCGGAAGAAACACAACAAACTAATAAGTCTGATTTGTTCTCCGAGAGCAAGAATAACGTACAGTAGAGAGTAGGGGTGTATCAGAAGTGTATCATTCCGATTTTTGATACAAAATCAATATTAATTGATTGATAAATAGATGGTTGTGTTGTATCAATACTGATACAAGATAGTCTAGGTAAATGTATCTGATACAAATGTCTGTATCATGTATGATACAATATAACTATCTGTAAAACAATAGTTTTGTGCTTGTTTTGTATCAAAGTGGAAATGATACAGTCTGATACACCTTTAAAAGACATTCTTGAATGTGATACAGCTTTGGATTATCCATAGCCATCACAAATAAATGAAGAAAGGAAAGTAAAAATGTATAACAACGAAGATGTTAGATACAGATTGGAGCGTTATCGTGCTGGTGGCAGCAATCGCTATGTTTGTCCTCAGTGCGGACGCAAGAAATGCTTCACCCGATACATCGATGTGGAGACTGGCGAGCAAGTGGCAGAGGAATGTGGCAAGTGCAACCACACCGCTTCTTGTGGTTATCATTATCCACCAAGGGAATATTTCCGTGACCATCCCGAGTTGAGGAGTAAGGACGATTACCATGCGGAATGCATTAATGGCAAGCCTATCGTTCACCATGGTTTGGGTGGATACTCCGGCAACAAGGTGCAGACCGAGTTCTTCGACTTCGAATGGGTGAGGAAGGCAATGCTTCGCAAGAGTACCTTCAGCCTGTGGCTTGAAAACTTGGCGATGGAAAAGAAGGTGGGAAGCGACCACGAAGGTTTTGTCGATGCCCATGTTCAAGTCCAAGACGTGCTAGCTGACTATTACGTAGGTGGTACGGCGAAGGATATTGTGATGGGAGGTGTCAACTATGGTCCTGCCGTGGTGTTTTGGTTGATAGACGAACAGCAGAGAGTGCATGATGCCAAGTTGATGGCTTATCGCATGGATGGTCATCGTGTACAGGGGTGGGCTAACTCGATGCGTTCCATCTGTGAGCGAAGTCACATCGGTCCGCAGTTGGCTGAAACCGAAAAGGTGCTCTTCGGCTTGCATCTCTTGCCTCGTTATCCCGACAAGACGGTTTGCATCGTGGAGAGCGAGAAGACAGCCCTCATCTGCGCTTGTCATTATCCCGATTGCTTATGGCTTGCCACGGGTGGTTGCGGCAATTTGCAAGAGCGCAAGTTGTTGCCATTGAAAGGCAGAAAGCTGGTCATTTATCCCGATAGTGGTGAGTATGAGAAGTGGAAGGAGTGTATGGCGAGAAGTGGTCACACGAACTATCATGTGGTTGATTTCATGGAGCAATATGAGTCTAACGCCGACATCGCCGACATTCTCTTGGGTGAGGCTAAGCAGAAGCCCGAAATCTTCCTGCCACCGCCTACCGAGGTTTGCCCATTCTGAGGGTTTCTTACGAGGCATAAGTGATAATGTAGTGAGGACGTAAGTATCATGGTTGAGGGGCGTAAGTATCATGGTTTTGCCTCGAAAGTATCATACTTATCAATCGAAAGTATCATACTTAATGGTGGCAAGTAGCATACTTATGTAATGGAAACCATATACTTCGCTTATCATAGTAATGAAGAATAACAAATAAAATTAGATTAGAATAGTTATGAAAGAGTTCAAGGTCAAGGCATACGGCAAGTCAGAGCTTGCCTTGCAATATTTTCCAGAGGCGCCTTCTGCCCATACGGCTGTCAACCATCTCATGTCATGGATTCGTCGTAACCCAGAGTTGACGGAAGGTTTGGCGAAGTTGGGTTACCGCAAGTCGTCGAAGTTTTTCACCCCGAAAGAGGTGGCGATGATCGTGGAGTACTTGGGGGAGCCATAAATGTTCCTTAGATGTTTCCCTCAAATATTTCTTGAATGTTCTTTGGGTATTCCTTGAATATTCGAGGAACGAGAACGATAGAAAACGAGCGCATCTTCTCATTTCGTGAGTAGGATGCGCCCGTGTTTACTATATTTACTACGGATATGTTATTCGTTGTCTGAAGTTGTTATTTCCCAGTGACCACCAAAAGTAGGTGAACCAATTCGTTTTAGAATGCCAGCTTCTCTTAGTATTCGCAAATTCTTTTCAACTCCACGTGTAGATATGCCCAATTCCATAGCAATTTGTGGTGCCGTTATTTTAGGATTGTTTTTTATGCTATCTAAGATTTCCGTGAAATTGTTCGGGTCTCTCATCTTGCCGTTAGGGAATGTCACCACATCAATCTGAGTGTAAGAAAAAAAGAGGTTGAGCTTTTAGCCCAACCTCCATCAGTACCTTTTATAGTGCAGTATGATAGCATATAGCATGTCAAGTGCACTTTTCTGCTGCAAAGATACGATTTATTTCTTAAATTTGCAAGATTTTATATGTTAAAAAATAATTTTTTCTTTGGAAAGCCTGAACAATCCATGATAATCTGTTTTACTTTTTCAGATTCCACTCGAAGGAAAGACTCCTTTAGTTCCGTATCCATTTCCTTCTTTCTGTTGGAAGAAACTCTTCCGAGAAGGTAAGAAAGAACTTCGTATGCTCCAGTAAGCATTGTTTTCTTATTACCAAGATTTCCTATAGGACCATTGCTTATAGCCTCTGGCAGACTAAGGTCGAAGAGAACTTTTCCATGAGCACAGCAATTTCTCAATCTTCTTGTTGTATTCAGGTAATTGGTGAATTGACAGGACCCTCCCATGCCATAATGTTTGGCTATTTTATGTTTCAAGCCTCCGTCTTTCAGATTGCTGTATAATTGTATGATGCTTCCAAACGACATAAACTCCAAAACTTTCCACGCTGGGGCATGTTTATGTTGATATTTTCGCAAGTCATTCTTGATGACAAGTTCCTTGTTGGCATCGGTTATTGCTTTCTTGTACTGCGGAGATTCTAAGAAACTTTGGTTGATATAAGTGGAATCTACGTACCAAAAAGGATTTTCTACATATTTGTTGGAGGCCTGATATATCAATGTGGTTCTGAAATTGATTTCGACGCGGCTGATATACCGTAGCAGAATATTACGTAAGTCAAAGTCGAAATAATAGAGTTTTACCGTGTCCTCCAATCGGGTGTTTTCTTTCAACAGGTGGTTACGATGCCTTTTCCTTGGGAAGGTGGCTTCAAAAGGAAACCAATAAAATCCCAAACGGAAGTAACCTATGTCTAACAAGGTTTCTTTCGCCTTAACTTCGTCCTCAATGATCATTCCTCGTGAGCGAAGTTTCTCTATCTGTTTTTCCACAGTTGTGGCTTGCTTTTCTTTCATTTTGTTTCTAAATTATTTTGCAAAAATAATCAAAATAGTTGAGATGTGCAAAGAACTTAAGCTGTTTTTAATGTGGTGTCTTGAAATCTTGTCCATTTTCTATTCAATTCCTATCTTTTTTGTTTGATAACGTCTGTTATCTCACGCAACGTATAGTATCGTCTATCCACCAATGAAAAAAGTGGTATCTTTGCAATGTAATCCAAAAGGGGTTATGCGATGAAGTTTTCTTCATGGGGCTTAGCCCGATGAGTGAACGGAGTCGGCAGTAATTAACTCAAAATTTTTATAGTTATGATTAAGTACGTAGTAAAAGAAAACAAGAACAAGAAGAGTCTTGCATTTGGCAAGTGGTATGCATTCCCAGTGGTGGAAGAGACGATGAACCTCGCTGCTCTCGCCAAGCACATGGAGGAACACAACACAGGATTCTCTGAGGCGATGTGCCTGGGCATGATGACGGCGATGGTGAAGTGTATCAAAGAGCAGCTTTTGGCTGGTAAGAACGTGAAGATTGACAATCTCGCCATCTTCTCCGTGGGCATCCGAAACAAGGAGGGTGCCAAGAGTGAGGCTGAGTTCTCCGTGGCGAACAATATCGAGGGCGTGAAGCTCCGTGCTCGTGCCACTGGTACTTTGAGCAATGCCAACCTCAATGCTTTGGCAAGCGTAAAGAAGGCAAGTAGCGTAGTGGGCGGCACTCCTACTTCGGGTGGTTCAACTACTGGTGGTGATACTCCAACTGGTGGTGGTTCTACAAGCGGTGGTACAACGAGTGGCGGCAGCACTCCATCGGGAGGTGGAAGCGGTTCGGGTAGTTCAGACGGCGATAATGAGCCTACTGTGATTGAATAACCAAAAAGGTTAGCTGACAATTAAAAATCCCCTTGTCCAAGGTTATGTTTGGGCAAGGGGAATGTTGTCTTCTTTTATAAGATGTAGTTTGTTTTTCGTTCGGTTCATACATATTTCCCAAAAGTAGTGAATCAGAAAAGTTTTAACTATTTGTATATCAGACGGCTTTCTTGTATTCTAAAATACAATCTGTGTGCAAAGATACACTTTTCTCAACGAACTTTTAGTCAAGAGATACATTTTTTTACACGAACTTTTCGGTTCTACCCACACTTTTTTACACGAACTTGTGTTTGTAGGTTTGGAATTTCGCACTATCATAGTTCAACGGAGTGGCTTGATTTCCATTTCTTCTGACCTCATCCAAGATAGGATGTTTATTTTTTGTTGTTTTCCGTTAAGAAGGGCTGTTGTACTAAAAGATGGGGCAATGTTTTGAGCAGAATTGTCGTTTTCCCCAAAATACATGTCTATTATATCACTTTCTTCTCATAAAATTTGGTTATATCAATAAGTTTTCTTACTTTTGCAACTGTCCTCACGCCGTAACACCACTTTTGTGGTGGGTAGGCAAGAGGGCATACATACAACAGGCGTTATCTGACGCTTTGGTTTTGACGTGTTAGAACTTCGCAAACTCTCAACTTATAGTCAAGAACAAAGCAACGACAGCGCCTCATGGGGTGTATTATATACAGCCCTCATTGGCTTCGAACGCTTTTTAGGGTGTTCGATGCAATGAGGGTATTCTATATATTCACATCGGCGTGGGGCTTTGATCGTTGCTCGTTTCGACTATAAGGGGCAATGCGAAGGCCTTAACACGTGAAACGAGTGACAGGACAGGCTCCACGTTTTTGCGTATGTATAAATGAAACTTATTAATAATCTGATAGCGGAGCCATATCGCATTTTGTTGAAACTATGGCAAGAATTCATATCAGAAAATACATCATGGCTTTATTGCTTTTAACCATTCCTTGCTCTCTAATAGCTGAGAATAGCGCTCAATTGCAGTATGATACTAACAAGATAAAAGTAAGTGCTGTTGTTCTTAATCAGATGAAGCAAGAAATCTCTTTCAATAAAGCAGAAATAAAAAGACTGCAAAGCCAATTGGCGAACTCGAAGGCTAAGATAGATTCTCTGGAAAACAAGATTAAAGAGATACAAGATAAGGAGAAAACAAACCAAGTCCAAACAACGAAAAAAATAGAGACAACTAATACAGCAATAGGAACTATTCGTGACTCGATGAAAAATAAAGTGACTATTTTCTGTGTCTTGTTGGCTATTATTGTCTTGTCAATCTGCATCGTAATCTTGTTGCTAAGGAAGAAACTTCGTTTTCATTCCAATTCATTGAATGATACCAAGCAAACAGTGAAAGATTTGCAAGATGGACTTCAAAACATAGAAGAAGGTGCAACATCCTTGAATGATAAGGTGACAGACCTTTTGGGGAAACATCTTTCATTGCCACAGCAAACGAGCCAAGACCACTCTTTGGCTCTGAAAGTAGCTGACGAAATAGTTAGAATAGAAACGAACCTTTACAGAATGGATTCATCGACGAGAGGATACAAACAGCTTACTCGATGTGTACAACGAATGAAAGACTGCTTCATGACTAAGGGATATGAAATCTCTGATTTACTTGGCAAGCCTTACAATGCGGGAATGAAGGTGGTTGCAAACTTTGTTGTAGATGAAACTCTTCCTGAAGGTGAAGCCATCGTAACAGGAGTAATCAAGCCTCAAATCATCTATAATGGAAAGATGATTCAAGCTGCACAAATAACTGTGAGTCAAAACAT
>DJSH01000069.1:32888-44615 GCA_002440225.1 Candidatus Segatella violae | reverse complement strand
CATCACTTCTTGCATCGACAACCTCTTGAAGGGTGCAGTAGGTCAGGCTGTACAGAACATGAACATTATGTTTGGCATCGACCAGACAGCAGGCTTGAAACTCAAGCCATCAGCATTTTAAGATTACAATTATGAAATTATTCGACGTATATCCACTTTTCGATATCAATATAGTAAAAGGTAAGGGCTGTCACGTATGGGACGACAAGGGTCAGGAATACCTCGACCTCTATGGCGGTCATGCCGTTATCAGTATCGGTCACTGTCATCCTCACTACGTGGAGATGCTTACCAAGCAGCTCAACAACCTGGGCTTCTACTCCAACTCCGTTATCAACAAGTTGCAGGTAGAACTCGCCGAGCGTTTGGGCAAGGCAAGCGGTTATGAGGATTATCAGTTCTTCCTCATCAATTCCGGTGCCGAGGCTAACGAGAATGCCTTGAAGTTGGCTTCCTTCAACAATGGTAGAACCCGTGTTCTCTCCTTGGAGAAGGCTTTCCACGGCAGAACATCCCTCGCCGTAGAGGTAACCAACAATCCAAAGATTATCGCACCTATCAATGACAATGGTCATGTTACCTATCTCCCACTCAACGACTTGGAGGCTTGGGAGAAGGAACTTGCCAAGGGCGATGTTTGCGCTTGTATCATCGAGGCCATCCAGGGCGTAGGTGGTTGCAACATGGTATCACCTGAGTTTGCACAAGGCTTACAGGCAGCTTGCAAGAAATACGGCACTTACCTTATCTGCGATGAAATCCAGTGCGGTTACGGTCGTACCGGTAAGTTCTTCGCTCACCAGTGGCTCGGCATCAAGCCAGACCTCATCACCGTAGCAAAGGGCATCGGTTGCGGCTTCCCAATGGGTGGCGTGTTGATTTCGCCAGAGTTCAAGCCTGTATATGGTCAGCTGGGTACTACCTTCGGTGGAAACCACTTGGCTTGTACAGCCGCCCTCGCCGTTCTCGACGTATTCGAGAAGGAAAACGTGGTGGAGAATGCGCACGTAGTAGGCGAATACCTCATTGCACAGTTGAAGGAATTGCAGAAGCGCAACAGCCACATCCTGGAGGTTCGTGGTCGTGGCTTGATGGTTGGAGTCGTGCTCGACATTCCTCACAAAGAAGTGCGCAGCAAGCTCATCCACGAGCAGCACTGCTTCACAGGTTGCGCAGGTACGAATATTCTCCGTATCCTCCCTCCATTGGTATTGACCAAGGAGAATGTGGATGACTTCATCGCTCGCTTGGAAACTGTTCTAAAGGAATTATAAAGCCATTAGAATCATCATATAAAGGATTTATAAAACCTTTAGGATAATGATATAAAGGAAACACAACCCATAAAAGAAAATAGAAAGAATCGAAAGAGAGCGGCAGCCGAATATGTTTTTGGCTGTCGCTCTTGTCGTTTATCCCATGATTCACAAAGCGAAACCACAGATTCACAAAAAACATACTACCCAAAGCCAAACCTATCAAATATTTTGCTTATCTTTGCAACCAAACGAATCAGTATGGAAGAATATCTCATCATATCAAACGCCAACTTCTTACTCAGAGTGGCTTCCGAACAGATAGCATACGTCTGCTCGGAAGGAAGCTATTGTACGCTTCGCCTAACCAACGGCGATGAATATACTTTCTCGTTCAACCTTGTGGTCTTCGAGAAAAAATCGTCGAGCAACTTGCTAAGACGGCTCACTTCTTCGCTCGTGTTGGCAGAAACTATATCATCAATAGCCAACATATTTTCAGCATCAACCTCAACACTTCGGAACTCGTATTGTACAACGAGCGTTTTACCGAGAAATTCACCTTGCACGTAAGCAAGGAACCACTCAAACAATTGAAAGCAATTTTAGATAACGCCATCAAATAATCAAAGATATGAAAGGGAATAATCATAATGAAGAAACTTATTTCTTGGGCAAGGCACAAGAAACAAAAAACACTAAGTCGCACGTATATAAGAAGCTACTTGGTATGGCAGCCTGTGCAGCAGCGATACTAAGCATAGTCCTCGCCTTAGTTTTCAAGCAGCAAGGAAACACTCCGCAGCCTCAGCTGCTAAAGACAATAGCCGTCTTGCCAGAAGGAGGGCATATGCCCGTCTTCAACGATAATGGCGACATCAACGATTTCCTTAGATGGGTGATGACGAACATCCAATACCCCAAAGGATTGGAAAACAAACCGGCGCGAGTTGTCATCAACTTCACGGTGCAAACAGATGGAACCCTAGGATTGTTTAAAGTGCTCGAAGCCCCAAAAGAAAAAGCCTACGAGCAGACCGTGATGGAGCTACTAAGGAAAAGTCCTCACTGGAAGCCAGCCAGACTTTCCGACGGCGAAGAAGTAAACATGGAGTTTACCTTGCCTGTAGTTTTCACTCCCGAAGTAAAAAAGAAATAACCAATAAACAACGATGAAACAGTTTAGACTTATCCTTATACTATGCTTATGCCTGGCAACGAATGCCAAGGCAAGCGATACTACAGCCCATCTTCTCCAACAAGGAGATAGCTGTTTGAGTTTATACGACGTGTTCCATGCAACCCAATACTACCAAAAGTATTTAGAGGTGAATCCATCCCACTTGGAAACACGCAGAAAATTGGCATCTTGCTATCGAAAGGTAGGCAACTACACCGCTTGCATTTCTTGTCTTGACAAGATTCCGTCAGACAGTATCAACCACGAAGACATGCGGATGTACTATTATTCATACCTGAACCAAAACAACAACGACAAGGTTTCGCTCTGGGGTGAACGTATAGCCTCATCATTTCCATACGACAGCGAAATCATCGCTTCGCTTGCCTTGCATTACAATGGGGCTAACCAACCGGGCAGAGCCGAGGATGTGACGAAGAATTACATCACTCGGTGTGATTCCACCAACCTATACGTCAACAAGGAGTATGCCTACTCCCTATTCATGCAATTCAAATATGACGAGGCTATCCCTTTGTACGAGAAATTGATAGCGCAAGGGTTCGATAATTTCGAGTCCAACTTTATCCTTGGTCTCTGTTATGAGAACTTACCGAACAAAGAGAAAGCGCTGAAACATTATCAGAAAGCCGTTCAATTTAAGAGCGATAACGCCACTTGCCTTTTCCACTTGGCATTGGCAGAGAAATCCTTCAACATGGACTCTTTGTCCATGGCTCATTTCAACAAATCGTTGGAAGTTTCCTTGCCAAAAGGCAGAGCATTACGAACCTATAAATGGCTGGCGGACTTACATTTTCTACATAACCGATATGAAGAAGCGGCACGTGACTTCGAATTATGCATCGCTTACGACGAAGAGGACGACCCGCTCAACTATTACAATACCGCCCAAATGTTTATCGCAGCCAAAAATAAGTTGAAGGCGAAGTTGTATCTCCAGATGTTCATAGCAAACGCCAACAGGCTGGAAGACAAAAAGTCGGCAGCACAACTCATATCCAAAGCCAAAGAGCAACTCAAGCAATAACCATTCAACTCATATAAACACATGAAAATATCAGTTCTCTTAGGCTCGGCATTATTGCTGAGCCAGCCCCTCTGCGCCCAAAACGAAGAGGCAAAAGACACGCTTACCACCCAAATGATGATGCAAAACCTGCCAGAGGTTTTCGTCAAGGCGACACGCCCTATCGTCAAAGCAGAAAAGGGACAGTTGGTTTACAACATGCCACTTCTCATCGAGAAAATACCAGCCGACAATGCTTATGATGCTGTTACTCGAATACCTGGCATAAGCGAGCTAAACGGCAACATCAACTTTGCAGGAAAAGCCATAACCCTCATTATCAATGGCAAACCTACCACGCTCAATTACTCACAAATAGTAGAGCGATTGAAAACCATGCCCGCCTCACAATTAGCCAAAGCCGAAGTGATGCTTTCTGCACCAGCACGCTTGCACGTTCGTGGAATGGCTATCAACTTGGTCACCAAAGACTATGTAGGGAAAAAATTGGTTTCAGGACAAATTCAAAGCACTTGGAACCAAAGCAAATACGGTGAATGGCAAGGTAAAGGAAACTTATTGCTTCAAAAAGGAAAACTTGGACTGGATGCCATGTATTCGTTTACAGATGGGACATCCTACGGCGAGACTAACAGCGACGCCAATCATCCTCTTCTGGGAAAGCGAGTAGCGTATCAAGACAAGACTTCTCAAAAAACTGACGGATTGACTCACAACTATCGCTTGGGGCTGAGCTATGCCCTTGCTGATAACCACCAACTATCCTTGGCATATACCGGGAAATGGGATAGCAGTCATTCTCATCATGAGACAATAGGGGCAAGCACATCCCAACAACATGGTAACGAACATATTTACCTGCACAACATAGATGCAAGCTACACCCTGCCTTTCGGACTGCAGTTAGGTATGTCCTACCTGTACTACAAAGATCCTCGCCAACAGAATTTGGAAGGAACCATGCTAAACGAAGAGCGCACGATAGAGACTAACAGCAAACAAGTAATAGACAAATGGCTCTTCACCGCAGACCTATCCCACTCATTGAAGCACGGTTGGGAGCTATCGTATGGAATGAATTTCCAAAGAAGCAACAACAGAAGCTATCAAACCACCATCAATAAGAACGGCACTGAAATACCAGATGCCACAAGCCAAGTAAACATCGAGGAAAGAATCTTGAGTGTGTATGGCGGCATAAGCAAACAGCTCAACGAGCGAATCAGTTTGGAAGCCTCTGCCGAAGCCGAACAATATCATTCTCCTCAATGGAACAAATGGCATGTTTATCCGACACTGAATGCGTTGTGGAAAGCAAACCCAAGCAACATACTCAACCTGTCCTTCAGTTCCAACTCAAAGTTTCCAAGCTATTGGTCAACGATGAACAGCATCTACTATGCCTCAACCTATATGGAGATATGGGGGAATCCTAACCTCAAGCCTTGCTCCACTTACGAGACCAGTTTGATGTGGACGCTCAAAAGCCGCTACACGTTGATGGCATTTGCGAAGTTTCAACCCAAGTATTCCGTACAGTTACCTTATCAGCCTACCGACCACCTGGCTGTCATCATGAAGGAAACCAATTTCGACTACAACCACACCATGGGCATCCAAGCATCTGCAAGTTTCTGCATGGGAAGTTGGTTGAATGGAAATATTTCTGCCACCGGAATCTACAGGCATGACAAGAGTAACGATTTCTTTGACTTGCCCTTTAATCGCAAACACATCTCTGCTATTCTCAGCGGAGAACTATCCACCCTGCTTAGCCGAAGCCATCACATCCATTTCATTCTAAACCCATTCTACCAATCGAAAGCTATCCAAGGTCTCTATGACATCAATTCAATATTCCAGTTGGATGCCACGTTAAGATGGGCATCCAATAATGGCAAATGGAGCATTGTGGCTACAGGGCACAACATCTTCAATGAAGGTTTCACGACAAAATCGGTACAAGGCAACCAAGACTATCGCATGAACATCAAACAAGATTGGTCTTCTGCCTCCATCTCTATCATTTATAAGATAGGCAACTACAAGGAGAAGAGGACTAAGGACGTGGATACTTCGAGAATGGGAATAAACTTGTGAGTTTCTAAAAATATCGCCTTTAAATAGCTCTACTTTCAGATAAAAATCGTATCTTTGCACACGTAAACCTTGGAATGGTGTATAAAACAATGCTAGTTTCACCTTGGAATGGTGTATAAAGATGCATTGTCTAACCCTTGGAATGGTGTACATACTAAATATAGATTAAGCTTATGCGTAGAAAGATTTATCAAGACTTGCTCTTATGGAAAGAGAAAAGAAGCCAAAAGGAGGCACTTCTGATAGATGGAGCACGCCGAGTTGGCAAAAGTTGGATTGTGGAGGAGTTTGCCAAAAATGAGTACGAGTCATACATATTGATAGACTTCACCAACACCACTCAAGCTATCCGTAGTCTGTTTACAGATTACGCTGGGCAACTCGACTCTTTTTTCATGCATCTCATGTTAGAAACTGGAGTGAAATTGCACGAAAGAAAATCACTCATCGTATTTGATGAGATTCAGAAATACCCGATAGCTCGTGAAGCCATCAAGTATCTTGTGAAAGATGGGAGGTACGACTATATAGAGACTGGTTCACTGATGAGCATCAATGCCAACGTGAAAAGCATCAACATACCAAGCGAGGAACATCGTATAGATATGTATCCCATGGATTTGGAAGAATTTCTTTGGGCTTTGGGCGACGATATGATGATGGACTATGTCAAGGAATGTTTTACTAAACGCAAACCCTTAGGTCAATCACTGCATCGAAAAATGATGGAGTATATGCGCCTATATATGATAGTAGGCGGCATGCCACAAGCAGTGAAAGACTGGGTTGACACCAAAGACTTTGACGAAGTCGATAGAACGAAACGAAATATCCTATCATTGTATCGTAGCGACATTAGCAAATATGCAAGTAGCCAAGAGGCAAGAGTCACTAAAATCTTCGATACCATTCCTGCGCAGCTCCAAAAGCATGAAAAAAAGTTCCGTCTCTCAGCATTAGGAAAAGGTACAAGAAGCAGAAATGTAGAGACTGCTTTCTTCTGGCTCGACGAGTCTCGTGTCATCAACACATGTTTTGCTGCGACAGAACCTACTGTTGGATTAGAAATGCGCACAGACGAATGTTCCCGCAAGTTATATATGGCAGACACTGGGCTTTTGATTTCACATGCATTCAGTGAAGCTAAGATTCGGGCAGAGGAACTATACCGAAAGTTGATGCATGACAAACTGGAGCTTAACAAAGGAATGCTCGTAGAAAACATTGTGGCACAGATGCTACGTGCAGCCGGGCACAAGCTATACTTTTTCTCATCATACAGCAAAACTGATGCTAACGAGCGTATGGAGATTGACTTTCTTGTGCCGAAAGCTATTCTTAGCAATCGGCACAACATACATCCGATAGAGGTAAAATCAACTACTCGATACACATTGACTTCATTAGAGCGTTTTGCCAAGAAATATGCCTCTGCTATAGCAGAGCCCATTGTACTCCATACTGCTGATGTCAAGGTAGAAGACGGAATCATTTATCTGCCTTTATATATGACAGGATTACTTTAAGGAATGAAAAATATCGTCTTCAAACAGCTCTACTTTCAGATAAAAATCGTATCTTTGCACACGTAAACATTTTAACTATAAGAAGACAATGAAAATTACAATCATCGGAGCAGGAGCCATGGGCGGTGCCATGGCGGAAGGACTCTTGCAGAGCGAGAAGTTCACTCCAGCAGACATCACAGTATCTGACCACAACCAACCTGTATTGGATCACTTCGCAAGCGAAGGAGCCAGCGTAACCCTCGACAACCAGTTGGCTTGCCACGGCGCAGACATCGTGTGCGTGGTAGTAAAGCCTTGGTGCGTGGAGAAGACCTTGAAGGGCATCAAGGATGTATTGGACTACAAGAGCCAGAAGCTCGTAGTGGTAGCTGCCGGCGTGCCATCTGCCAACATCAAGGAATGGCTCGACAAGGACGGCATCACCCCAACCTTCTTCCTCGTGATGCCAAACATCGCCATCGCCTACAAGCAGTCGATGACCTTCATCACCCCAGTGGATGCATCCACCACCGAGACCAAGCAGATAACCGATATTTTCGATGAGTTGGGCGAGAGCCTCATCATGGAGGAGCGTCTCTTCCCTGCTGCCACCGCCATGTCGTGCGCCATCGCTTACGCCATGCGCTATGTGAGAGCCAATGTGGAAGGTGGCGTGGAGATGGGCTTCAAGGCTAAGGATGCACAGAAGATCGTGTTGCAAACCGTGAAGGGTGCCGTGGAGTTGCTACAGGCAACAGGCGAACACCCAGAGGCAGCCATCGACAAGGTGACGACTCCTGGCGGTTGCACCATCAAGGGCTTGAACACCATGGAGCAAGGCGGATTCACCGCTGCCGTCATCAATGGTCTGTTGGCTGGCAAGAGGTAACGTCTCTTCTCACATACACTTTGGCCGTACCTCGCCCCATGAAATCAATGCCGCACGAAGGGTCTTCATAAAACTTACGAAGCTCTTTTGTTGCAGATGAGCGAGGCAAGCCTGTCAGCTCGGCATAGTCGGCGACACGCATGAAGGGATGGGCAGGATCTGCAAGGTACTCCAACGCCTTCTTCAGACGTTGTTCCTTGGTGTAAGGCGAATTATTCACTCGCCTTACACCCGCCCTTGACAGTTTGCATCGCATATTGACATCCTTCACCAGTTCCTTGTCCGACACATAGCGCACGTTCTGCACCTCGATGCTCTTGGCGTTGCGCTTAGTCTCATCACCGTCGATGGTATCCATCTCCTTGTCCTTCTTCACGCCCAGTGTAGCTTGGAAGGTACCGATACCATCGAGGGTTACTGTATTACCATCCGCAAGTTCCTCCACCAGTTGCTCGGCTATCTTGCTGAGCGCATGTTCCAGAATGCCATCGTCCAGGATGCCATGTGCTCCAGCCCTCTTCAGGAACTCCTTGGTAGAGAGGTTTTGACGCTTTTCCAGTCGATAGTAACATTTGGTTTCGCCCGTTCCTTGCAGGTCGGGCATTTCTTGCTTGATATATCTTGCCATAATTACCTCTGTGTTTTATGTTTGACATTTATATCTATGAGACTCGCTACTTATATATATAAAGTTTGTATCATACGGCTGTAAAGTTACAACATTCCTAGTACAAAACCTACAGAAGCCTGCTACCTTTTGCATAGTTTAAACTATATTTGCTTAAATCTAACTTATATTTAACTAAACATCAGCTTTATTTAAGTAAACCTGGATTAGGCGAGGCTGTTAGAAGTAGGCTTCTGTAGGTTTTGCATCAGGCTGATATGAAGTTGTCATCAGGCTGATGAGAAATTGTCATAAGGTTGGATACTATCAATTTTCATGCATTATTCGAAGATTAAGTAAGAAACTTCACGTAACAAAGGCATTTTATGAACAGATTGTTTGTATATCTCAACAAAAAGTCGTACTTTTGTCGCCAAACAACTAAGAAGAAATAATTATGGACGAAGCAATCAAGCAAATCGGCGAGCGACTGAAAGGTCTCCGCGAGGTTCTCAACATTCCTGCAGAGGAGGTGGCAGAGCTTTGCGAAATCAGTCTCGACCATTACCTAAAGATAGAATCGGGCGAAGCAGACCCATCGGTTTATCGCCTTTCGAAAATCTCGAAGCGCTACGGCATCGACCTCGATGTACTGCTCTTCGGCGAGGAACCTCGCATGAAGGGATATTATGTAACCCGAAAAGACCAAGGTCCGGAAATCGAGCGCAACAACCAGTATAAGTACGAAAGCCTTGCCGTGGGATTCAAAGACCGCAAGGTGAACCCATTCATGGTGCAAGTTGATCCATTGCCAGGCGACGAGAAGCCTCATAAGAATGGACACGACGGGCAGGAATACGACTACGTGATAGAAGGTATGCTCGAAGTGACCATCGAAGAGAAAGTAATAGAACTAAGCCCAGGCGACAGCATCTACTTCGACAGCAAGAAGCAGCATTGCTTCCGCTCATTGAATGGCAAGCCTGCCAAGTTCCTGTGTATAATCATATAGGAGTTAATGAGTTAACTCCTCTCAAACTCCATAAACCATGATTGAGAGATTCTTAAAACAGACGAAATTCACTTCAGAGCAAGACTTCAAGGAGCATCTGGAGTTTATCATACCAGAGGATTTCAACTTCGCCTACGACGTGATGGACGAGTGGGCGAAAATCAAGCCCGACCACGTGGCTCTGCTTTGGACCAGCGAACGAGGCGAGGAAATCCGCTTTACTTACAAGGACTTGAAGGAGCAGAGCGACAAGGCTGCCGCCTACTTCCAAAGCCTCGGAATCGGACACGACGACAAGGTGATGCTCATCTTGAAACGCCACTATCAGTGGTGGCTCGCCATGCTCGGCCTCCACAAGATAGGAGCCGTCGCCATCCCTGCCACCCACATGCTCACCAAGCACGACATCATCTATCGCAACAATGCGGCTAGCGTGAAAGCCATCATCTGCTGCGGCGATGACTATGTGGTGGAGCAGATAAAAGAGGCAATGCCAGAGAGCCCTACCGTCAAGACCTTGGTGAGCATCGGTCCCGACATCCCTGAGGGATTCCACGACTGGATGCAGGAATGGAACGGTTGTCCACCTTTCGTTCGTCCAGAGCATGTGAACACCAATGAGGACACGCTCTTGATGTACTTTACATCAGGCACCACTGGCGAACCAAAGATGGTGGCTCACGACCACCTCTATGCCCTAGGTCATCTCACCACAGGTGTCTATTGGCACAACCTGCACGAAAACTCCATCCACCTTACCGTAGCCGATACAGGTTGGGGCAAGGCAGTATGGGGCAAGCTATACGGACAATGGTTTGCCGGAGCCACCGTCTTCGTCTTCGACCACGAGAAGTTTACAGCGGATAAGATTATGCGCCAAATAGAGAAGTATCACATCACTTCCTTCTGCGCCCCTCCTACCATCTATCGCTTCATGATACAGGAGGACTTTTCGAAGTACGACCTCAGCAGTCTCGAATACTGCACCACAGCGGGCGAGGCGATGAACCCATCCGTGGCAGAGACCTTCCAGAGACTGACGGGCATCCAGATATACGAGGGCTTCGGACAAACCGAGACCACCATGACGCTCGGCACCTTCCCTTGGATCAAGCCAAAGCCTGGAAGCATGGGCAAACCTAATCCTCAATACGATGTGCATATCCTCCGTCCCGACATGACGGAATGCGAGGATGGCGAAAAGGGCGAGATTTGCATCCGCATCGGGGATGACAAGCCACTCGGATTGTTCAAATATTACTATCGTGACGAAAAGCAAACCAAGTCGGTTTGGCACGATGGCTATTATCACACGGGCGATATGGCTTGGCGCGACGAGGAAGGCTACTACTGGTTTGAGGGCAGAATCGACGACGTAATCAAGAGTTCGGGCTACCGCATTGGTCCTTTCGAGGTAGAGAATGCCTTGATGACTCACCCTGCCGTCGTGGAATGCGCCATCACTGGAGTACCAGACCCTATCCGAGGCATGGTGGTGAAAGCTACTGTCGTATTGAAAGATGAATACAAGAGCATGGCAGGACCAGACCTCGTGAAGAAGTTGCAAGACCATGTGAAGCATGAGACTGCACCATATAAGTACCCTCGCATCATCGAGTTCGTAGATGAATTGCCTAAGACTATATCGGGCAAGATTCGAAGAGTCGAAATAAGAGAAAAAGACAATAGAAAGTGAAAAACGGGCTGAAAGCCCAATAAGCACTTAGCCCAGGGCATCGCCCTGGGTGAGTAAGAAAAGAATATACGCCCTGTAAGGGCAAAAGCGTTATAATCAGCATAAAAAATGGGAAAACGAATTGTAGTAAAAGTGGGTAGCAACGTGCTGACCCGAGAAGACGGAAAATTGGACGTAACAAGAATGTCGGCGATAGTTGACCAACTCGTTTGGCTTCGCCGACACGACTATGAGGTAATCTTGGTATCTTCTGGTGCCGTAGCGGCAGGAAGAGCCGAGCATCATGTAGATCATCACTTGGACAGCGTGGAGCAGCGCCAGCTCTTCTCCGCCATCGGACAGGTGAAACTCATCGGTTTGTATTACAACCTCTTCCGTGAATACAAGATAAAGATAGGTCAGGTATTGACCATGAAGGAGAACTTCGG
>DJSH01000069.1:3346-32800 GCA_002440225.1 Candidatus Segatella violae | reverse complement strand
CTCCCTATCGTCAACGAGAATGATACCGTGTGCATCACCGAGTTGATGTTTACGGATAACGACGAGCTGTCGGGACTGATCGCGAAGATGATGAATGCAGACACCCTCATCCTCCTCACCAACGTGGATGGCATATACAATGGCGACCCTAGCGACCCGAACACCCGCATCATCCCATCGGTATATTACGACCGAGACATCAGCGAGTATATCCAGGCTAGCAAGAGCAGTCACGGCAGAGGCGGCATGACATCCAAGGCTCATACCGCCCAGGAGGTAGCCAACGCCGGCATCAAGGTCATCATCGCCAACGGCAACACGCCAAACATCCTCGTCAACCTGAAGGAACATCCGATGGAGACCCTCCACACCGAGTTTGTACCAAGACCGAAGGAGAAGTAATCCTCCTATATTTTACAAAGAGATATCGCCATTACACAAATATTATAACACAATTTGTGTAATGGCGATATTACATTTATCTTGCATAACTATCCATTTACTATTAATTCGCATACATTTTCTTGCATAAAGTTTGCAATTATCAATATTTATGCTTACCTTTGCCATCGCAAATGAATCTTATAATTATAATAAGAAAGGAATAGCGAATGGAACAGAAAGAGACTTTCCAAAAAGTGAAGACAGCGAGCAAGACTTTGGGCTTGCTCAGCGACGAACAACGTAATGAAATTCTACAGGCGGTGGCTGATGCCATCATCGCCGAGACTCCTGCGCTTCTTGCAGCGAACGCCGAGGACTTGGCTAAGATGGACAAGGCAAATCCGCTCTACGACCGATTGCAACTCACGGAGCAAAGACTCCAAGACATTGCTGCAGATATGCGACACGTCAGTACCCTGCCCTCACCGCTCGGAAGAATCTTGAAAGACAAGACCCTCGACAATGGTTTGCACCTGCAGAGAGTAGCCGTTCCCTTCGGAGTCATCGGTATGATTTACGAGTCACGCCCTAATGTAACCTACGATGTTTTCTCCCTCTGCTTCAAGAGTGGAAATGCGTGCGTACTGAAAGGAAGCAAGGACGCAACAGCCTCTAACATAGCGGGTGTCGAACTTATCCACAGGGTGTTGAAAACTTTCGGTATCAACCCAGATGTGGTCACTCTCCTCCCTGCCACCCACGAGGCAACGGGCGAGATGCTGAACGCCGTGGGCTATATCGACCTCTGCATTCCTCGGGGAGGAAAAAGACTCATCAACTTTGTTCGCGACACCGCCAAAGTACCTGTCATTGAGACGGGAGCGGGCGTAGTACATTGCTACTTCGACAAGGATGGCGACGTGGAGATGGGCAAGCGCATCATCACCAATGCCAAGTGCAGAAGATGCAGTGTCTGCAATACGCTCGATACTCTTCTCATCCACGAACAGCGTTTGAACGACCTTCCAACGCTATGCGAAGACCTTTCGAAACGTGAGGTGAAGATTCATGCAGATGCCAAGGCTTACGAGGCGTTGAAGGGGCACTATCCTGACACCTTATTATATAGAGCCGAGGAAAGCGAGCAAAAGATGAGAGAAGACAATACGCTCACGGGAGATTGCAAATCCAATGATGCCACCACCAAGAGCATTTGGTTCACCGAATGGATGAGCATGCAACTTGCCATCAAGACCGTGGTATCAGAGGACGAGGCACTAGAGCATATCGCTACTTACGGAAGCGGACATAGCGAGAGTATTGTATCAAACGATGAGGCAGCCCAGAAGAAGTTCGAGGCCTTGGTGGATGCCGCTTGCGTCTATGTCAACGCTCCTACCAGTTTCACCGATGGTTCACAGTTCGGACTCGGAGCAGAGATTGGTATCAGCACCCAGAAGTTGGGTGCTCGCGGACCAATGGCGTTGGAGGAAATCACCACTTACAAATGGTTGATTACTGGAAATGGACAGATTCGTAAATGATTCTTCTCCGTACCAACTCCGTACCATCTCCGTACCAAGTCTATACCAAGTCTAGGTTTCTGCAAAGTTTGCAAGGTTTGCATGCAAACTTTGCAAACTTCTAGGCATAAAATAATATACAACAGAAATAACAAACAAAAAATACAAACAAGATGAAGACATTCTTTAATGTGGAAGACCTTGGCGACTTGAAAGCCGCTCTCGCCGAGGCACAGGAAGTGAAAGCCAACCGTTTCGGTTATCAAGAGTTGGGCAAGAACAAGACCTTGCTGATGATATTCTTCAATAATAGTCTCCGTACTCGCTTGAGCACACAGAAGGCTGCGATGAACCTGGGCATGAACGTCATCGTGCTCGATGTGAACGCTGGAGCATGGAAGTTGGAGACAGAGCGTGGTGTCATCATGGATGGCGACAAGAGCGAGCACTTGCTGGAGGCAATCCCAGTGATGGGTTGCTTCTGTGACCTCATCGGTGTACGTAGCTTCGCAGGTTTGAAAGACCGCGACTATGACTATGCCGAGACCATCGTCAACCAATTTGTAAAATATAGCGGTCGCCCTGTCTTTGCCATGGAAACTGCCACCGTTCACCCTCTCCAGGCATTCGCCGACCTTATCACTATCGAGGAGCACAAGAAGGTGGCTCGTCCTAAGGTAGTATTGACTTGGGCACCTCACTGCCGTGCCTTGCCTCAGGCTGTACCTAACTCATTCGCCCAGTGGATGAATGCAGCCGATGTGGATTTCGTGGTCACACAGCCAGAGGGATACGAGCTCGACCCTAAGTTCGTGGGCAATGCGAAGGTGGAGTACGACCAGAAGAAGGCACTCGAAGGCGCAGACTTCGTCTATGCCAAGAACTGGAGCTGTCCTGGTGTGAAAGACCCATCACAGTATGGTCAGATATTGAGCAAGGACATGAGCTGGACCATCGACGACGAACACATGAGCTGGACCAACAATGGTTGCTTCATGCACTGCTTGCCAGTTCGCCGTGGCCTCATCGTTACCGATGATGTCATCGAGAGCAAGAACAGCCTTGTCATCCCAGAGGCAGCCAACCGTGAGATTTCAGCCGAGGTAGTCATCAAGCGTATGCTCGAATCACTATAATCAAGCACCTAGTGTATACTATCTAGAATCATCATATCTAGGTATAATCACAAAAAGTCCATCTTGTTTTTCTCTTTTCTCGAATAATATGCTTACCTTTGCAGAAGAAATGCTGCACTCGGCAATTTGAAAGCAAGCTTTCATTGCGCTCATTTGCATTTTCTTTGCAGCAGAAAAGACAAAAACAAGATGGATAAATATATTATTTTTTCACCAGAGACAAAGGGGGCGTTCAATGACCGCCTCAACTTTCTGTACCTCAAACTAGGCGATTATCTCGACATCGAGAAACTGAAGCATCGCAGCCTGCAATACTGCAAGGTTTTCCTCAGCGATTCCCAAAACCAGATAAAAGAATTCAAGGAATCCCTTCTTTTCCAAGAGATTCTATCACATACCAACCTCACCATCGTTGAGCAAACACCGCTCAGCGGCAGCAAGGTCAGCCTGTTGGTTAAGACCACAGATGCCCAGACTCCCATTCTCTTCAAAAGTCTTCGCATCAGCGAAGAAGAGGCGAAAGGTAAAGATTCTTACGAACAAACCCACCTACTCTTCGACCGATACATCCAATTATTGGATAAGTACAACAAGCAACATGGCGACGACAAGCTGACGATGGCTCGCAACTTGGTACGCACATGGATTTACGTCACCAACATCGACGTTAACTATCAAGGTGTGGTGGATGCCCGCAATGATGTCTTCGACAAGCAAGGTCTTACAGCCGACACCCATTATATAGCCAGCACAGGCATCGGCGGTGCCACCCCGACACGCCATGCAGCCGTAGGCATCGACTTTCTTACCGTTCCCGGCATCAAGGAAGAAGACAAGCATTACCTCCAGGCACTCGACCACCTGAACCCTACCCACGAATACAACGTAGCTTTCGAGCGAGGCACCCGCCTCTCCCTACCAGGCAAGCAACAATTCTTCATCTCGGGCACAGCCAGCATCGACAAGCATGGCAAGGTGGTTTACGAGGGCGACGTGGTGAGACAAACCGGACGACTGCTAGAGAACATCGGCGCCCTGCTGAAAGATGGTGGCGCCACGATGAACGACATCCAATATTTCATCATCTATCTGCGCGACATCTCCGACTATCATATAGTAGAAAACATGATGCGCCAGCTAT
Organism: Candidatus Segatella violae; assembly: GCA_002440225.1. Lineage (GTDB taxonomy): Bacteria > Bacteroidota > Bacteroidia > Bacteroidales > Bacteroidaceae > Prevotella > Prevotella violae. The sequence goes on along the minus strand of DJSH01000069.1, from coordinate 28,616 downwards.
ATCCTTCCATTCCGCACATCATCGTGGAAGCCAAGGTTTGCCGCCCTGGATGGTTGATAGAGATGGAATGCATTGCTGAAAAAGACTTGTAATATACGTTTCAACACATAAAAATGCAGAAAACTTGCTGTCAATAAGCAATTTTCTGCATTTTGTCTTGCTTGTCTTGATTAATTTGATTATCTTTGCCCTCAAAAACAAATCGAGACTCAGTATGAACAACCTAACTAAAAAAAGCCTAGGTGCAGGCGCTTACACCTTGTACATACTTTGGGGAATAGCATGTTTCGCTTTTTTCCAAATAGGATATCATTACCATTTCTTCTACCAAGAGCAGAACCAGTTGTTTCTTTGGTCGAAAGACTATTTGGAGACTTATCTAGATAAGCCCGGTTGGCTGGCATGTATGGCTGGCGATTTCTTCACCCAGTTTTATTATTATCTCTATGCCGGCCCAGCCATACTCACCTTGACCTTGCTCTTGCTTGGGCACAACATTAGGCGCGCCATGCTAGACACAGGCATCAAGCATACCTGGATAGCCGTCCTTGTATCATTCATCATCATGACCGCCTGCGCCTTTTTGTGTCTGAACCATGAATATCGCCTAGGCTCCATCTTCGCCATTTGCGGTGGTGCCAGCGTTTTCCGTGTCAGCACACGTAGCCTCACCAACACCCGCATGTTCATCAAGAAGATAGAGCACATGCAAGGCAAGGGCAAAGCCGTGGAGGGGCATACCCTGCCCCATTTCGTTTCCGCCCTGAGCATCGCCTTCACTGTTCCCGTATGCCATTGGTTCTTTGGATCTGGTGTATGGACCTATTTCATATTCGTGATTATCGGCTGCATCAACTATGTTTTGCAGCCATACACTTACCTACGCCTGGGCTGCCTCTTCGGCTCGATGTTGATTCTCTTGTTTGGCAAGCGCCTCTATCTGGTCAACTATGAAACGTTGTATACCTACCCGGCATTCGGAAAGTTCGTCAAGCCCGAGTTCGACAGAGAGAAAATCTATGCTGCAGACTTCGAATACTATAGAGGTGACTACAACAAGATTATAGACATTGTACAAAAAGAAAAGAAGCCCAACAAGTATACGCTGTTCTACTACAATCTTGTCATGGCGCAAAATAAGAACCTCTCCGACAACTTGCTCAAATATCCAGACAACTGCCTTGGTACACTTGAGACCATGGGGGCAAAGACCACCAATCTCCTTACGAAAAGCTTTGGTGAGCTCTATTGGCTCCTCGGCGACATGAACAACGCCAAGCGAGCCGCCATCTTGGGCAACATCAATCCGCCCTGCAACCATAACATCCGTCAAATCAAACGATTGGCAGAAATCAACCTTGTGACTGGCGATATTCCACAGGCTAAGAAATTCCTGCGCATCCTGCAGAAGACTTTTGTATGGAGACGTTGGGCTGATCGTATTTTCGCTGCCCTAGGCCGCCATGCTACCCCTGAAGAGCGTGCCACCCTGCAGCCTTATCTCGACAAGCGTCCTTTCATCAACACTTGCGATACATTACGCAACGATGACAACAGCTATGCCATCATGAAAGAGCTGATAGCCAGCAATCCTGCCAACAACATAGCCATCAACTATCTGCTATGCACCGATTTGCTGCAGAAGAATCTGGAAGCATTCAAGCACGACTACGATGCCTATTATCTCAAACAGGCTCGTGTGCTCTACGACGGTCTATACCAGCAAGCGCTCATGATATATCTGGCCAAAGTCAACGCCACAAAGGAACAATGGAGCTATTACATCAAGCGCAAAGACTTGCTAGACCGTTTCCATCAATATCAGGAGCAGCGAGGCAGCGACAGTTTCAAAGACACCTACTGGTACTACTATGATAGAGCTGCCACGCCCAAGACAAACGTTGAAGCAACAACCATAAAATAATGCAGATATGAAGATACAACATACTATATATGCCCTCCTGGCGGTGCTGATGTCGATGGCATCGTGCTCGGCCACTCACGAGAACGCCGAGCAGGTAGACAACTACCCACTCATGTTTCCCGTCTATACCGACGTAACCATCCCTGTGAACATCGCCCCGCTCAATTTTCTGATTAGAGACGTACGCATCACAAAAATGGAAACCGTACTCACCATCAACGGCGAGGAAGAAAACGCCATGACCGTGACCAACAGCGGGAATGTGGTACACTTCGATGGTGACGCCTGGAAAGAACTCCTACAAAAAGCAGCTGGCAAGAAAGTGTCTGTGCAGATCTATTCACGCAACAAGGACAACGTCTGGACGCAATACAAGCCTCTCACCTGGGAAGTTGTAGGCGACAGCATCGACCCCTACCTCACTTACCAGCTCATCGACCCCGACTACAAGGTGTGGAGCAACATACAAATCAAGCAACGCTGTGTAGAAAATTTCAGGGAGAAGACGCTCGTCGACCACAACCTGCAGCAAAATAAGTGCATGAACTGCCACATTCTAGGCAACCAAGACCCGAAACTCAGCATGGTCTACCTGAATGAAGACGGAAGAGATGCCATCCTCAACAGGAATGGCAGATTGCGCAGGCTCAACATCAAGACAGACAAGATGCCAACAGCCAGCGAGTATTACAACTTCAGTCCATCAGGCAAGTACATAGCCTTTTCAACCAATAGCTACCTGCCAGCCTTTCATGCCAACCCGAGTTCTCGCATAGAGGTATACGACACCAAGAGCGACGTGTATGTAGCCAATCTCGACGACAACACCATCTCCACCTCTCCGCTCACGAGCAGCAGCAATAACCTAGAGACCTTCCCTGCCTTCTCTCCCGACGGCAAGTACATCTACTATTGCTCCGCTCACAGCTCCGGGTTGAGCTCCAGGAATCTGAAGGCTTTGAAGTATGCCCTGGTTCGCATACCTTTCGACGAAGCCAACGGCAAGTTTGGCAACCATGTGGACACCCTTTACACCGCACGTTCCGTCTGTCATCCTAGGATTAGTCCCGACGGCAAGTATTGCCTCTTCACCGCAGCCGACTACGGCACTTGCCCTGCCTGGCACCCAGAAGCAGACCTCTACTTGCTCAACTTGCAGACGGGCAAGATAGACAGCCTGCAAACAGTCAACAGCAACAAGAGCGACACATATCACAGTTGGTCGCACAACAGCCGATGGTTTGTCTTCCTCAGCAAGCGCTACGACGGACTCTACAGCTGGCCATATTTCTGCTACATCGACCGTCAAGGCAAGGCTCATCGCCCATTCCTCTTGCCGCAGAAAGAACCAAGTTTCTACGACGACTGCCTGAAATGTTTCAACATTCCAGAGCTGAGCCGTGGAGCCATGCCTTTTGATGCCATAGACATCGAAAATACGAAGAAAGAACCTATAGAAACATTCAAGCAACAATGAACGACATACTGAATAAGCCTGGAGTGCATGCACTCGTCTTGCTAGGGGGACTAGCCTGTTTTGCGTTTTTCCAATTCTTCTACCCCTACCATCTGTTCTACCAAGAGCAGAACCAATTGTTCCTCTGGTCGACAGATTATCTAGCAACCTATTTCGACAAACCATGTTGGCTGGCTTGCATGCTGGGCGACTGTCTCACCCAGTTCTATTACTATCGCTTTGCCGGGCCAGCCATCCTCACCCTGAGCATTCTGCTGGCAGGCTACAGCATCCGCTGCGCCATCGAACGCACGGATGTCAAGGGCACTTGGATACCTTATACCTCGGCATTCTTGGCGATGACCTTGCTGGCATGCCTCAGTTTCCACTACGACTACCGCCTTTGCAGCATCTTTGCCATCGTGGGTGGAGCCAGCACATTCTGCATCAGCACCTCCATCCTCACCAACACCCGTCGTATCATCGGCAAGATAGAACTCACACTAGGCAGACGCCCCACGATTTACAACATGGTGACTGCCCATTGGGTGTCCTTGCTCAGCATCATCGTCACCGTGCCTATATGCCATTGGCTCTATGGATTTGGCGTGTGGATTTACGCAGCCCTCGTATTTATTGGTTGCCTGATACACATCATGAAACCCGGCAACTACTATCGCCTGGGCGCACTCATCGTAACCATCTTCCTGCTGATGCTCACCAAGCGCCTATACTTCTGCGATTTCAACACCCTTTATAGTTATCCCGGCATAGGCAAGTTGGTAAAGCCGCAGATGGACTTGGAAAAGACCTTGGCTGTAGACTGTGAGTACTATTTCGGCAATTACAACAGGGTGATGGAAATGGTGCAGAAACAACAAGGCGACCCCGACCAATATATGAAATTCTACTATAACCTGGTGGTAGCGCAAAACCGCAGCCTTTCCGCTACCCTCTTGAAATATCCCGACAACAATCTGGGTACCTTCGACACCCTAGGCCCCAACACCCCTCCTCTCACCATCAAGACGCTCAACGAACTATACTGGGTCTTGGGCGACATGACATTCTGTGAACGAGCCGCCATGCTCGCCAACGTATGTTCGCCCAACAATCGCAACATCCGTATGATAAAGCGACTGGCAGAAATCAACCTGGTGAAAGGCGACTATAACGCCACTCGCAAGTATTTACGCATCCTGCAAAAAACCTTCGTATGGAAGGGATGGGCAAATCGAGTGTTCGCAGCCCTCGGCCATCACGCCACCCCTGAGGAACATGCACTGATACAACCCTATATCGACAAGCGTGCCTTCATCAACACACAAGACACCTTGCGACTCAACGACAACTGCTACACCATCATGAAAGAGCTGGTGGAAAGCAACCCTGCCAACAACATAGCCATCAACTACATGCTGTGCAGCGACCTCTTGCTGAAGGACATGGACACCTTCAAGCACGACTACGACGCCTACTATCTCAAGCAGAAGAGCGTGCTCTACGACCGTCTCTACCAAGAGGCGCTCATGATATATCTGGCAGGAACCAAGGCGTCGCCTGCAGAATGGACCAAGTATATCAAGCGACAAGACGTGCTGCAACGATTCTATCAATACAACAATCAACGAGGCAATCCAGCCTTCAGCGACACCTACTGGTATTATTTCGACAAGGCAGAGACGCCCAAACTAAATCAACAATAGCAAAAAGATGAGACACAAAAATATACTATACAGCGCACTAGCAAGCATCCTCATGCTTGCCTCATGCGCCCAGACCCACGAGGATGCTGAGCAGGTAGACCATCTGCCCAACATGTATCCCGACTACGCCTACGTGACCATCCCCGTGAACATCGCCCCGCTCAACTTCGAGATACGCGACATTCACCTCACCAATATCGAGACCATTCTCACCATCGAGGGAGCTGATGCCAACGAAGACGGCAACACCCTAACCGCCACCAGCAATGGACAAAGCCTAAAGTTTGACATGAATGAATGGAAAACATTCCTGCAAAAAGCGGTGGGCAAGGATGTGAAGGTGGAAATATTCTCCAAGAGCGACGAGGGCAAATGGACGGCATTCAAACCGTTCACATGGCAAGTGGTGGGCGACAGCATCGACCCTTACCTCACCTACCGACTCATCGAGCCAGACTATGAGGTATGGAACCGATTGCAAATCAAGCAACGCTGCATCGAAAACTGGGACGAGAAGATACTCGCCGACCACAATCTGCAAGAAAACCGCTGCATGAACTGCCACGCCTTCGGCAACCAAGACCCAAACCTGAGCATGATATATATAAGAGGTGAGAACGGAGGAGCCATCCTCAACCGCAACGGCAAGCTGCGCAAGCTCGACCTCAAAACCGACGATATGATTTCATCGAGCGTATACTATGGCTTCAGTCCATCAGGCAAGTATGTCACCTTCTCCACCAACATCATCATCCCTGCCTTCCATGCCAATCCCGACAAGCGTCTGGAAGTGTATGATTCTAAGAGCGATGTATACGTGGCAGACCTCGACAACACCCGCATCATCTCCTCGCCTCTGACGTGCGACAGCACCAAGCTAGAAACTTTCCCTACGTTCTCGCCCGACGGCAAATATATCTACTATTGTGTGGCAGACCGCAAGGGATTGGACTCACAAAACCTAAAAGGATTGCATTATAACCTCGTTAGAATACCGTTCGATGAGAAGACGGGAACGTTCGGCACTCAAGTAGATACCCTCTACAAGGCGCGTTCGGTTTGCCATCCCAAGATAAGTCCCGATGGCAAGTATTGCCTCTTCACGGTAGCCGACTATGGTACCTTCCCCATCTGGCATCCCGAAGCAGACCTCTATATGATGGATTTGCAGACAGGCAAGGTGGACTGCCTCAGCATCGTGAACAGCAAGAAGAGCGACACCTATCACAGTTGGTCGCACAACAGCCGATGGTTCGTCTTCGCCAGCAAGCGAGACGATGGCCTGTATGGCAAGCCCTACTTCTGCTACATTGACAAACTAGGCAAAGCACACAAGCCATTCGTTCTGCCGCAGAAAGAACCAACATTCTATGACGATTGCTTGAAGAGCTTCAACATCCCAGAGTTAAGCCGAGGCTCCGTTCCTTTCGATGCCATCGACATCGAGAACGTGATGAAGCAACCGGCAGAGAAGTTTAAGTAACGAATAAGAGGGTGTGCCATAAGTCATGTCCTATGCGCCCTGAAAGGGCAATCTGCCCCTAGCCCAGGGTGTTGCCCTGGGCTAGGGGCTTTTGGGCTTTCAGCCCGTCTTTGTTTGCTATCAATAGGACTTATGACACACCCTCTTATTCGTTACCTTACTTTTGTCGGAATTCTCTTGTCACTCATGATTTCGTTTCCAGCAGCACGAGCGTCAAGCTCCACTGGCTTCGATGTGAAATCTGGCGTATTGTAGGAATCAAGCAACTCATCATAGTATTTCTTCGGATTGCGCTGTGGCAGAAGGAAAGGCTTGCTTACATTGCCTTTGTCATCAATGCAAGCGAGATACAAGCGAGTATAGAGTCCATCGCCACGACGTGAGGTGAAGACAAACCAATGGGAATCCTTGCTCCAATTGTGCCAACTATCAGTATTCTTGCTATTCGCTATAGTCATTGGACGAGCCTCACCTGTCTTCAAGTCGAGCAGCCAATTATCTGCTTCCTTATGCCAGATAGGAAAACAACCATAGTCGCTCATCGTAAACATGATGTACTTGCCATCGTAAGATGGACGAGGATGGGTGGCACTCTTCCCCATAGCACGTGCATTGAAGATAGTATCCACCTTATTGCCAAATTTACCTGCTACTGGGTCGAAGGCTATCTTGCAGATGTTATATTTGATGTTCTTGTAGCCGCTAGGGATTGGCTCGGCGGTAGAAGAACAGAAATACATCGTCTTGCCATCAGGCGAGAAGACAGGATAGGTCTCGTAATGATCCTTCGTCATCAAGAGCGTGTCGAGTATCAACTCATGGGTATCAGGCTGATAAACGAAGACATCGGAAGCCTGGTCGAACACCTCGATGCGCTCGCTGCGGATGGCATGGAAACTCTGGTGAGTCTGGTTGGTGCTATAGGCACAATACTTGCCCGATGGATGCCAGTAAGGATAAACCATCGAACCATGCAACGAATCGTTCTTCGCCTTCAGCCACTCTCGCTTGCCATGCTGCGAAATCAAGGTAGCGCCGTGGTCACCACGCACATGGAAAGTAAACTGGTCCGGGTTGGTTCTGTTTGCCGTATGGCAGTTGAAACAAGCCCCCGGTGCCGCCGTATTCTCCAAGATAGGAGTCTCCTCGAAATTGCTCAGGTTGCGCTGATAAAGTCCCAACTTGCCATACACCTCATAGCCTGGGGCAATGCGGCGATAGGTCAAGCCCCAATCATTCAGCTCGTAAGGACTTACGTAGATATTGAAATCCTTGTACTTGAATCTTTCACCTTTTTTCTCCACAAATACCGTAACCGTTAGTTTGCTTCCCTTATTCTTTTTCAAGAAATCGTGCCATTCATCAACGTCAAACTCCGCATACTTCTTGTCGTAAGAATATAGTCCCTCTATGGTTTTCGGGCCCAGTATACACACGTACATGTCCTCTATATCGTCATCCACCATATTAAAATCAAGCGGTGCGATATTGGCAGGAACTGTAACCCCAACATAATCGGGGAATATCTTAGGAAATTGGTTGACTTCCTTGGCATATATCCATGGCGAAGGATAACAGCAAGCACTAAGCGAAGCTATCACCACCCCAACCAACAGAACACCCAATAAATTCTTCAATACTTTCATCATATTCAAATAAACATTAATAAACCTCCTTCATTCCTTCTTTCTTCTTGGCAGCATCCTCTGCGCTCCTCACCATCATATAGTACCAAGCGTTGGAAACGTATGGCTGTTGGCTAAGCTGAGGGTCCTTCGGATTCTGCATGTAAATCTGAATGAAGTTGAGCGTATTGTTCACCGTCTGCGCATCCACGCTATATGGGATGGTGCGAGGGTCGCTGTGCGTCTTCATCCAGTTGCCGATGAGAATCTCCTGAAAGGAACGAGGGATATGGTCGTAGCCCACAAACCTGCCCAACGGATAATACTGCACAAACTTATCCATGTTGCGCTGCAACAGCTCGTAGCAAATCAAGTATTCGAACGCCATCTTGTTGGTCTTGTCGTTGAGGAAGAGCAGACCGAGCATCTGGTCCATCTCTCGGTCGCTGAAGAGGAAGTCTTGCTTCTTCTCACGGTATTTTCTCAACTTGCCATAGATAGGATGGCGATTGATAGCCTTCTCATTGCCAAGCAACGCCATCGTCCGGTTAGCCCAGTCGCGATAGAAGAGCGTCTTCTCCAATCGGCGAAGCAACTTGGCTGCCACCTTGTAATTGCCATTGATAAGCTCACACTCAGCGATGCGACGGGTCAATCGACTGCTCTTGCGATAGTTCGGAATCGCCTCCTGTGCCTCAAACATATATCGCTCGGCATCGTTCACCATGCCCAGACGATAGAATATCTCGGCAGTAGAAACAGGCGAGGTCATATCTCTGGTAAAGGTAGGAAACAATCCCTCTCCTCCATTCTGATAGAACTCGAAGAGTCGGTCGGCAAGCTGTCCCGTCTGGCTCAGAGCGAGGTTTACGCAAGACACACCCAAAGGAGTGGTCGCAGGTTCTTTCTCCGCCTTCTCTATGATTTTGTTCCATTGTTCGGTTCGTACCAAGAAATCGTAGTCTATCAGTTCGTAAGTCAGCTTGTCGAAGGAAACCTTGATTCCGAATACGGAAGCCACGATTACCAGTATATAGGATACCGCCATCACAAGCTTAGACTGCTGCAATTTCTGCAAGGCAGACGAATGGAAGCCAATTGGCGCCATTCCCAAGAAGGGAACAACCACTGCCAAGACCATCACCACCAACAATACTTTCGGCACGATACCTGGGAAGCGATAGTAATTGAGTCCGGAGAATATTCGATATAAAGGATATTGCAAGGTTTGCGTGGTCAGCAAGATCCAAGCGATGGTAAGCGTCAAGATAGCAGCAGCGTAGCCCAAAGCCGTAGGCAAGTTTCCTCTTCGCTTGCCACGCATCAAGACATCGCCCATCATCAACGCCGCATAGACGAAGACCACTGGTCCTAGGAGCCAATACACCAAGGCTGTACTCACCAGTTCGAACACGACTATCACCAATCGGTTGTGGAAGCGATTGTGAATCCATCCCATCACCAAGGCTCCCAAGAGAGCCACAACGAATGAAAGCAAAACATGCTGGTCGCCCATCGCACACCACAAGGCGATGCTAGGCACAAAGCTCAGCAAATAGCCCGGAAAATCGTGCTTGGCACCATATTGTCGCATCAATCCCCATACCGTTCGTTGGATGCCCACCAAGAGCAAGGCAATGATGATGCCGCCCACGGCTGGCATGTAATAGAACTGCACGAGGAACTCGCTCAGATAGTCGGCAAGACCACCTGGCAGCATGATACGTTCCAAGAAATAACTAGTATCAAAGAGAAACATCTGGTATTGCTCTTGAAAGCACAGGCCGCCCACATAGGGAACGGCCCAAAACACGGCTATAGCCACACCGAAGAGCAGAGACAGCAGAGGTTTCCAAAATGAAGATAGGTTTTGTTTCATACTATATCATTGTTAGTTACCACAAAAGTACAAATATTATTTGTAACCGCCAAACTTTTCATCCACTATTCCGCATTTTTACAAGAAAGTACAAGAGATAAGCAAGAAAGTACACGAAAGCCCTTCACCCTTCACATTTCCCATGTAATCACCTGAATATCAACCGATTTAAGAGGTGAAGGGTTAAGCCTCACCCTTCACCTACCCTTCACCACCCTTCACATTTCCTATAAAAGTGTAGCCATCGCGCAATGCTCATTTTCGAAAAAAGGTGAAGGGTGGTGAAGGGTGTGTGAAGGGTCAAACGCCACCCTTCACACATGCAACCGCCTAGAAATCAATTGCTTATTATAAAAATGTGAAGGGTGAAGGGTAAATGGGAGTAGAGCCTAAACAGAAAACAAGATCTTTCCGATGCAACATCCCATTGTCAACTCTGCGCCAAGGCTTAGGAAGACTTCTGCCTCGCCAAGGCAAACTTTTGCCTCAGCCAAGGCAACATTTTGCCTCGGCGAGGCAAAAATTGAAGTAACGCTTCATTTGAAACAAGACTAAGCCCCGACTGTATCACTACAGCCGAGGCTTAGCCTTATTTATATTATAATCACAACGATTATCTCTAATTATTTCTTTGTTTTCTTGGTGAAGACATAGAACCAAGCATTTGCTCCATTGCTTTCAGCAGCTGTCAACACAAGTTTGTCGTCACTAGAAACTAATACGTAATACTTTTGGAACGCAGCATTACCCTCATTTACATTAACACCCATAGGGATAACGAACTTATCATTAGTAACTGTTGGGAAGGTGATTGTACCCTGATCCCAAGAAGCATCCTTATGCTCCAACACATTCAACTTGATAGGGAGAGTAGTACCATCAGCATTGGTTGCAGTGTTATTGTTCATGTCAAGAGTGAAGGAAGCATTAGTACCATTTCGGGCTGCACCACCATTCTTACCACTGCCTTGACCTTCGATGTCGGTCAAAGAAACGCCCCACCACTGAGGTTTGTTTCCGCTACCAAATGGACCATTACCCCAAACAGAAGAGGCCTTCTTGCTCCACTCCCAGGTAGTTGTTCCGTCACCGTTTTCACCACCCTTGAGATACTGGAGAAGCTGTGGTACCGTAGTCAAGTCTTCCACATCAAATGTAGATACCGTATAGGTATCCTTGCTACCATTAGCCAACGTGTAAGTAAGGGTCAATGTATAATGACCAGGTTCCACAACCATCAACTTATCGTCATTGAGGTTTGCAGTAGCCATCGGCTCATTTGCGCCATCCTTTGTGATAGCCCAATCAGCTAGAGTTGCATTGTCATTTTCAACTGTAAAGACATTACCCTTGACACCTTCTTTTATCTCTTGAACAACTTTAACCTTTGCCTTATCAAACTCAGTACCAAACTGAGCAGGCTGCCCTTTGATGCTAGCAATTTTAGACTTATAATTGCCTTCACTTCCCTCCACGCAGAGTCGCTTCTGGAGTTCTGCTGAGAGGTAAGAAATCTCATCCACATTTACATTAAAATCTTTAGTGAAATCCGATCCAATGTTCTTACAATGCATTGTAACAGTATTTTCACCAAGCTTAGTAACATAGATGGTATCATAAGCTTTAGAAGAAGTAACCGCATCCTCAGCCAACTGACTTGCAGACCACTGGCTTGTAATAGGAGAATGGTTTTCAATAACGAGACGGTTAGTATTCTTACCATTTACCACTACTGGCGTTACTTTTGCATCTACGCTTTCAGCCGTTACATTCTCCATGAATCCTGTGCTTCCAGAATCGGAAGAAGGATCACAAGAGGTATAAAGCAATGTCAACATAGACAATGCGAAAAATATCTTTTTCATATTTGTTTTCCTTTAATAGTTAATGAAATACTATTTCCAACCCTGATACTCAGAATCAGAACCTGTCCATCCCTCATTCTGTTTAACCGTGCCCATGGCAACCTGAGTTTCAGGCATCTTCTGGAAGCCTGCAGTAGCGTTATAGCGTGCAGTATAACCACCATTGTGAGGAATATTGGTGTCGGCATTACCACAATAGTAAGTAGCTACTCCATTTTGTTTTTCAAGAGCAGCGGCAGCTATATGCCAGCGACGAATATCATTCCACCGAATACCCTCACAAGCCAATTCCCAACGGCGTTCATTTTGCAATGCTCTGAGAGAGTAAGAAGCAATAGGTGCCAAGCCTGCACGCTCACGAACCTTATTGATACCTTCGACATCTTCCTTTAACTCACTCTGCATCAACAGAACATCTGCAAAACGGATAAGTACCAAATCGTGTATATTGTTCAACTGCATATTTTCTTTTCCCGGAGTATCCCAGTTACCTTCGTACATTACATTCTCAAAAGTACAAGAATATCCGTCGTCCAATTTATTGTTTTCACAAGTGATAGGAGCCCATTTCTTAGCATAGAAGTCGGTTTCCTGAACGAAATCAGCCCAACCACCCTTTTTATACTTTGGATAAGCATGCCAATCGGCTACGGAAGCGTCACGACGCTCGTCGTTTGGCTCAGCTGCTGCCCAATCACTCATCAAATTAGGAGCTACAGGACCTGCACCCCAACCTTGACCGAATGGGAAAGTATTTCCGTAGGCTTGTCCACCACGGACACCAAAATGCAACGCATAACCATTAGCATAACCAATAGTAGTATTCCAAGAAGCGAACTTATTGAACTTGATAGCGAACAATGTCTCTGGATTTTTTCCGCCATCGTCCTCAACCCATTTGAAGCCTTGCCCCTTAGTATAATCATAGCTCTCAACCGTACATCTGTTCGTATATGCCCAAAGGTTTTGATACTTATCTACCAACTTATGACCAGACTTAGTCACACAATCATCAATTGCATTGATTACATCCTCCTTTGTCATAGTTGTTCCATCAGGAAGTTCTACAGATGTCAAAGGACTGTAGTTTGTACTGGTAAGGTCTGCCAATGTGGAACCATTGCCAAAGAAACCGGTATAGAAAAGCCAAGCACGTCCGAGCATTGCCTCAGCCGTATATTTATCTACATGAGCATCATCAGATGCTTTGTCAGGCAAAAGGCTAATAGCATCACGCAAATCCATCAAGATTTGCTTCCAAGGGTCCGTAATGTCACCTTGTGTAATAGCCTCAGAGCCAGGATGCAAACGCATTGGCACATTACCATACATCGAAGCCAAATCATAATAGTAGAAAGCACGAAGGAACTTAGCCTGTCCCATCAAAGAGTTCTTGGTGGTCTCATCCATTGTAGTATTAGGCAAAGCATCAATCAATGTGTTGGCACGGTTGATACCTTTGTAACGAGCCTCATAGAACGTGTTGGTCATATCAGCATTGTAGTTGCAAAGCAAATCCTCTGCCTGCATCAACTTATCGTTGACGCCACCACCACCAAGCATATCATCGCTGGCAAGCTGCGCATAATACAAGAAACTCATCTGAGGGTTTGCGCAAATCTCATTCAGATTCTGGTAAACACCAGCCAATACAGCTTCACCATCTTCCTTGTTTACAGGGAAGTCATTGGTAGATAACTCACCCACATTCTGTACATCATCGATGCCGCAGGATGCAAAGCTTAATGCTACCATGGCGGAAGCCAAAAATATATTTAATTTCTTCATTGTGAATTCAATTTTAGATTAGAACTTAATATTTACACCAACCATATAGGTACGAGGCTGAGGATAGTTACCTACATCAACACCTGTTACCCAAGAATCGGAACCAATAGCTGTACCATTCTCAGGATCCATACCCTTGTAACCAGTAATGGTAAAGAGGTTCTGGGCTGTGAAATAGAGACGGAGCTGTGAGAATGGGCTAGTCTTCCAAATCTTGGTGAAGTCGTAACCAACTGTCAAGTTCTGAAGACGGAAGTAGCTAGCATTCTCAATGTAAATATCAGAGATGGTCTGCCAGTTAGGACCAGCATTCATGTGGGCAAGCAAAGGATACTTATTGGATGTTCCTTCTCCATGCCAGTAATCGAACACCTCTGTGGTAAAGTTCTCGAACTCACCATCAGTAAACTTACGATAAGAACGAGCTACCTGCTGACCAAATGCGCCATAACCAGTAACAGAGAGGTCGAATCCCTTGTAAGATGCACCGAGGGTAATACCCATGGTAACATCAGGCTGTGGTGAACCGATCTCTGTCTTATCATCGTCGTTGATGACACCATCGCCATTGACATCCACAAACTTCAAGTCACCAGGTTTGATACCTGTGCCTTGCTTAGAGTTCTCGGCCTTACCATCGCAGTTTTTGTCGAGGTATGCTTGAACATCAGCAGCGTTCTGCATCACACCTTCAGTCTTATAGCCCCAGAAATAGCCGATAGGGTGTCCTTCCTCAAAGCGGGCCATGTAACCAGTGTTCTGTGCCAACAGGTCGTTACCACCATTGTTGTATTTTCTATTAGAGTTGACCTTGGTCACCTCATTGTGGTTGTAAGCCATGTTCCAACCTATATTGTACTGGAAATCCTTACCAATTTTGTCGTTCCAAGTCAGTGCCAACTCAACACCCTTGTTCTCAACAGTACCTGCGTTCTTCATTTGGGTAGAGAAACCTGTTGTGGCATCAACTGGTACTGCAACCAACAAGTCCTTGGTCTTCTTGTCATACCAATCTGCAGTCAAACCGAGACGACCATTCAAGAAGCGAGCATCGATACCAATATTCAACTGTTCTGAGGTTTCCCATGTCAAATCAGCATTTGGCAAACGAGATGGAGAGGCACCAGATGTATATTGGTCAGGGTTGCCATTGAATGTATAGATACTACCTGCATCAAAAGCAAAGGCACCCTGCCACTGGAAGTTTTCAATGGTCTGTGCGTTACCATTCTGACCCCAACCTGCACGCAACTTCAAGAAATCGAGCCAAGAAGCGGTCTTAGCCATAAATTTCTCGTTAGAGATTACCCAACCTGCAGATACAGAAGGGAAATAACCCCAACGCTTACCTGGAGCGAACTTCGAGTTACCATCTGCACGAATAATAGCAGAAAGCATATACTTCTCATCGTAGTTGTAGTTTACACGACCGAAATAAGACATACTGCGAGTATCGTCACATGGAGTACCTGTAACAGCTGCCGCATTGTTGTTCTTCATATAGCTCATGTAGGCATGAGTCATATCGCCAAAGATAGAGTTGGAAGAAGTTGCATTCAATGAGAAGCCGAAATCAGGACGGCTCTCGCCATACTCAGTACCTACCAAGATATCGAAGTTGTGCTTCTTGTTCAAGTCGAACTTATAGTTCAAAGTATTGGTTGTACTCCATCCCCAGCTTGTGCCAATCTGGTTGGTTGCCTTATCCTCTGTACGGAAGTTATCCGCATTAGTAGTATTAGCAGAGAAAACAGGGAGGAATGTACGCCAAGTCCAGGTGTTCTGGTTATAATTCAACTGTCCACGATAAACCAAGTTCTTGATTGGCTGAATCTCCAAGTATCCTGTAGCATGCAAATTCTGGTTGATGCTCTTATTGTGACCAGACTGCTGGTTGAGCATCTTATAGATTGGGTTTACAGAATAAGAGTTATAGTTATCAACCCAACTCTTCAAATCAGAAGAATTTGTGTAACCACCATCCGCATTGTACATAGGGATACAAGGGTTGGCACGAAGCATGTTGGAAAGCTCATTGCTATACTGGTTGCCTATCTGGATACCTTGGTTCTGCTTGTGCTGATAGTAAACATTCTCACCAATCTTCACAACATCCAAGCCCTTGTCATTACGATAGATAACATGCTCGGAATTGATACGGAATGTGAAACGACGATAGTCTGACTTCACAACATTGCCAAACACACCATCCTGATACTGATAACCTGCACCCATAGAGAAGGTTGAGCGGTCAGTACCACCCGTTACGTTCAATGCATGACTAGTGGTAACGGCATTCTTGTTGCGGATAGCCTCAACCCAATTGGTTCCCTCGTTAGAACCATCCATATAAGAGTTGTAGAGGTCTTCGCCCATGATGCTCTTCCAGTCGTAGCCACTCTCGCCACTATTGAAGCGAACCTGATCCATCACCTCCATATACTGCTTGGCATTCAACATCTTAGGCATACGATACACATTTGCCCAACCTACGTTGGCATCGTATGTTACCTGTACCTTGCCCTGCTTACCCTGCTTGGTTGTTACCAAGATAACACCATTGGCAGCGGCAGAACCGTAGATGGCACAAGAAGCTGCATCCTTCAACACGTCGATACGCTCGATGTCGGCAGGGTTCAAGTTGTTGATGTCGCCTGCTACACCATCGATAATATAAAGAGGAGCTGTGTTACCATTGGTACCAGCACCACGAATAGAAATCTTAAATCCATCACCTGGCTGACCAGAAGCAGCCTGGATGTTAACACCAGGAGTCTGACTCTGCAAGGCACCGAGCACCTGGGTTGTGTTCATCTTCTGAATATCGTCGCCCTTCACCTCGATGGTAGAACCTGTGACGAGTTTCTTCTTCTGAACACCATAACCTACGACCACGACCTCGTCCAAAGCCTTGTCGTCGGTCTTCAAAGTTACATTGAAATTAGACTGGTTACCGACTGCAATCTCCTGAGTCTTATAACCAATGTAAGTAATGACAATCGTAGCACCCGGCTTTACATTCAAGACGAAGTTACCATCAAGATCGGTAACTGCACCATTGCTAGGATTGCCCTTTTCTACAACACTTGCACCGATAACGGGACCTTCTGCGTCGCTTACGTTACCGGTTACCTTCTTCGACTGCTGTACTGAATTAACAGACTGGTATGGGGGGGTAGCCAATGCTTGAGTTGTATACCCCATACCCAAAGTTGCCAATGCACCAACAAGCAGCATTGATTTTCTTAAATTCAGATTCATACTTTAAGTATTTTCTAGGTTTAATAGTATAAAACGTTGATTACTTTGGCTAGTTCATAGCCACTCTCTGAGTTTTCGTCGCACCACCTCGGATGCAAGGAGAACTATTGTTAAGTTGAATTTCTTTTCATAGGTTGGTTTATATTTATTAATTGTTTGACATTTTTACTTTTTACTTATCAGAACACAATACTTAGTAGGTAACGTTATGAATGGTATCTAGTAGTACTTGTATCTCGGTTGCAAAGATACAACACCTTTTCCAAAAAAACCGATACTTTCTTGCTTATTTGCTGTATTATTTTTACAACCCTAAAGATTTTTTAGCAGAACCCGATAAATGCTATAGGTTTATTAACATTCTGTGTTTTTCATACACTTATTATTTTTGACTTTTTTTGCAACAATTGAGCAAAAAAGTATTACCTTGCCACTATTGGGCGGCAAGGTAATTACGTACTGGGTTGGCATACATCGTTAAAATTCGCTCCTTTAGATATGCTTCATCCTTGTTTGGAAGGTCAATTTTCGCAAGTTGTCCTGCTACATACCTCTCAAACTTGCCCTTGTCTTCCGGGGTATAGTGGTCGGTATGGGATGTGTTTCCTTCCAGGAGATCGAGTGCCACATAGTTGCCTGGATAGAGACGATAGTTGGCATGTATCTCGTGGTCGATATGAGCTGCCACCTTATTATATATATCAGACTTTGACATCTCAGGGTCGAGCGTGTCGAGATATTCGTCAAGGCATAGGGCTGCATGATAGTGTACATGTCCCTTATAACCAAAGATACCAGTCTGCATGCTCACGAGGTCATCGGTTGGTCCCTTCTTCCATCCTTCCACGTCACGCTTCAACTGATACTCACGAGCCTTGAGGAAATCGCATGGATCGTACTCGTAACTGATAGATAATGGAACGAGATGCAGTTGCTTCAATCTTTCGGCGATACTGCCCTCGCCTCCCATCGACATCATCTGGAGGATACCTTTCTGGGTGCGGTCGTCACTATCCTTCGCCCTACCCTCTCGCTGAGCTATCCAGATGTTCTCCTTCTTCTCCTTGATAGCGAAGTGCATATAGTCGGAAAGGCGCTTGCTTGCCTTCAACATCTCTCGCATGCCCAAGGCACGCTCTACGATGAATGCTTTGTTCACTCGCACCAAGTCCTTGACCCAAGGAAGAGACAAGAGGTTATCACCGATGGCTATCTCGCAAGTGGTCTTGAACTTGTTGTCAACCAAGAGAACATCCAAGATTGCTGAATCGAGCACGATATCACGGTGATTGCTGATGAAGGTGTAGTTGCGGGTATTGTCGATTGCCGAACAATCCATCTCACATCCTGTGGCTGCCTTCTTCAATATGCCATGCACGAAGTCGTAGGCGAAAGCCAACTGGAAATCGAGATTGGTCTTGCAAGCCTTCAACTTCTGGGCTATCATCTCGAAAGGTACCTGTGGATAAAGATAAGCAAGCACTTGCTTGAACTGATCGTTTGAAAGCAAACGATCGAATACCTCAGGAAGGTCTTCCGGCTCCCAAGGACGAATGGTATCAAATTCTTGAGGAATCTTCATAGCTTTACCTTATTATATATATGGTTCTGCGCAAAGGCACAGAACCATATAAAATGATGAATTTTAGAATTGATTCTCTACGATGTCGCTGAGCACCTCCTTGATGTCGAGGCCAGCGGCACGTACCTGCTGAGGGATGAAGCTGGTAGGAGTCATACCTGGTGTGGTGTTGATTTCCAACATATTCACCTTGTCCTTGCCGTTCTTATCCTTAGTGATAATATAGTCGATGCGGATGATGCCGTTAGCATGAAGGATGTCGTAGATGCGAGAAGTGGTCTTGGCAACCTCGGCAGCAGTCTCAGGAGCGAGACGGGCTGGCGTGATTTCCTGTACCTGCCCATTGTACTTGGCATCATAGTCGAAGAACTCATTGCTGGTTACCACCTCGGTAGCAGGGAACACCACTTCCTTGTCGGCTGTCTTATAGACACCCTGTGAAATCTCGGTACCTTGCATATAAGCCTCAACCATAGCCTCCTCAGCCTCCATGAAAGCCACACGGAGGGCTGGAGCCAACTGGTCGGCGTTCTTCACCTTGCTCACACCGAAGCTACTGCCATCGGCTGCAGGCTTCACGAAGCAAGGCATACCGATTCGCTTGGCGATAGCTTCCTCGTCATACTGTTCACCACGACGAAGCAAGATGCTATCAGCCACGTTGATGCCGAAGCCACGGAGATAGTTATTGAGCACATACTTGTCGAAGGTCATCGCCTCGACAAGCACACCACTGGTAGAGTATGGCAAGTGGATGAGGTCGAAGTAACCCTGCATCACACCGTTCTCACCAGGCTGTCCGTGGATGGTGATATAGGCATAGTCGAAATACTGACGTTTGCCGTCCTTGAGGAAAGAAAAGTCGTTCTTGTCGATGTCGGCAGTCTCGCCGTTATCGAAAGCTACATGCCAGTCGGTGCCCTTCACATCGACGAGGTAGATGTTATAGCGCTCTTTGTCGAAGAAAGAGTACAAACCCTGACCTGAGCGCAATGATACGTCGTGCTCAGAAGAATCGCCACCGCATACGATGGCTATCGTTCTCTTGCTATTTTCCATAATTACTATCTGTTTTTAATTTCTTGTTCTTTTATGAATACAAGGCCTTATCGGGAAGTTTACCACCTTCTATTGAGCCTTGAAAGTATCTTGTGTGGTGCCTGCGATAAAGCCGCGCCACTTCTCTATCAGCTGTCTGAAATCATCCGGCCACTCGCTGTCGAAATCCATCTGTTGCTTGGTGGTAGGATGCACGAAGCCTAGGGTCTTGGCGTGGAGTGCCTGACGAGGACATAGCTTGAAGCAATTCTGTATGAAAGCCTTGTAACTGCTGCTACGCTGGCCTCTCAGAATCTCGGCACCGCCATAGGTCTCGTCCATGAAGAGCGGATGACCAATATGCTTCATGTGAGCACGTATCTGATGGGTACGACCTGTCTCCAAGATGCACTGCACCAAGGTGGTGTAACCGAAACGCTCCAACACCCTGTAGTGGGTAACCGCACTCTTTCCGATGCCGCTATCAGGGTCGAACACCTTCATACGAAGACGATTCTTCGGGTCTCGCCCGATGTTTCCCTCTATACGACCTTCGTCCTCCACGATATTGCCCCAAACCAAAGCATTATAGCTGCGATGGGTGGTCTTGTGGAAGAACTGTCTGCTAAGCGCCGTCTTGGCATCTGGAGTTTTCGCCACCACAAGCAAGCCCGAAGTATCCTTGTCGATACGATGCACCAAGCCCACCTCTGGGTCATTGGCATCAAACTCAGGCATATCTCTCAGATGCCAAGCCACTGCCTGGATGAGCGTACCATGGAAGTTGCCGGCACCAGGATGAACCACCATGCCTGCCTCCTTGTTGACCACCATCAACTGGTCGTCTTCATAGACCACGTTGATAGGAATCTCCTCTGGCTTGATGGTTGTCTCATGACGAGGACGGTCGAGCATCAAGGTTACGAGGTCGTTGGGACGAACCTTGTAATTGCTCTTCACAGGCTTGCCATTTACGTGGATGAAACCTGCGTCGGCAGCCTGCTGAATGCGATTGCGGCTCTGATAAGCCATTTTATCTGCCAAGTACTTGTCGATGCGAACAGGATCTTGGTTGGCATCCACCTGCACCTTCCAGTGCTCGTAAAGCTCACCATCACCTGCGTTTGGCGAAACTTCCTCGCAGAGTTGCAACTCGTCACCGAGTTCATCTTCATATATATTACTATCCAATGTATTCATATACCTTAATTATATATATAAGTGTTATTCCACGACTTCATTCTTCTGATGCTCATGGGTCGGTGAAGTCTCCGTAGATTCAGTCCCTGGAACCACCTCGAAGTTATCCTCGTCAGAATTTCCTCCATCCTCCTCTCCCTCTATCACATCATCATGGCCATGATAAACTGGATCTACCATATCAATGGAGTCGGAAGAATCTCTTCTTCCATTACCCACCTGTATGATGAGCACATCGTCTACAGACACCTTGTCGCCCGCCACCACATGATGACCTTTCACAAGAATGCCGTACACCCAGTCTTCCTCACCCGGCACATACTGCGGTGTCCCCAGTTTGAATCCCATTGCCGTGAGTTTCGCCATTGCCTCGCGCAACGAACTGTTGTCGATGACATCAGGGATGGTGATGCGTGGCGAATGATCGGAATTAATGGTAACATAGATGACGTGCCCCGACTTAACCACTTCTCCGTAAGCAGGAGTCTGCTCCAAGATGCAATCTGGCGGCAACGAACGTACATATCCCGTATCGGTGACCACAATGTCCAATCCGGCATCGTCGAGGATACGAGTGGCATCATCGATGTTCTTGTATCGAATGTCCGGCACCCGTATGGCCTCACCGTGATGGGTGTAGATGTCGATGCCAAACTTGACGCCGACACAGAGCAAAATGAGCACCAAGAACATGGCACCAATGTTGCCCCAAAGATACTTACTCTTAAACTTATTTATAAACTCAGATGAAGTCATACTTTTATTTTTGCTGCAAAGATAGGAATAATCAAAGACAATACAAAATAAAACACGAAGTTTTTGCTCATCATAACCCTATAAAAAGACAAAAAGCAGCAAAGAATCTCTCCTTGCTGCTTTCAATGTCATCGTCTGCCGACGAATCTACCACTAGAAATTACTTTCCGTGGTGCTCGTCAGATACAGTTAACTTCTTACGGCCATGAGCACGGCGAGAAGCCAATACGCGACGACCATTCTTTGTTGCCATACGCTCACGGAAACCATGCTTGTTCACGCGACGACGATTGTGAGGCTGAAATGTTCTTTTCATTTTTTCTTATTTATTTTTTAATTTATAATTCGCGACAAAAGTGCGGAATACGCCCTTTTTGGGCTGCAAAATTACGCATATTTTCTGAAATAACCAAGAAAACTACCAAATTTAGCTTAATTATTTATGTTTTTTTCGATAATTCCTTTGATTTTTCATGTTTTTGCCGTAACTTTGCACCCGATTTGGTGATTATTATAATAACATTCAAGATAAACAAGAAATGATTAATTCACAGGAAATTAAGATTGGAACTTGCATCCGCATGGATGGCAAGGTATGGGTTTGTATCGACTTTCAGCACAGAAAGCCAGGTAAAGGTAACACTGTCATGAACACTAAGTTGAAGAATGTTGCCGATGGTCGTGTATTGGAGCGTACATTCCAGGTTGGTTTCAAGTTGGAGGATGTTCGCGTTGAGCGCCGTCCTTACCAGTACCTCTACGAGGACGCTACTGGTTGCATCTTCATGAACCAGGAGACTTTCGAGCAGGTGCCTATCCCTAAGGAGAACGTTACTGGTGGCCAGTACATGAAGGAAGGTGATGTTGTAGAGGTTGTTACTGATACAACTGATGGTACTATCCTCTTGGCCGAGATGCCAGTGAAGACTACTTTGAAAATCGCTCACTCTGAGCCAGGTGTGAAGGGTAACACTGCAACTAACGCTACTAAGCCAGCTACTCTTGAGACAGGTGCTGAGGTTCGTGTTCCTTTGTTCGTAAATGAGGGCGAGACTATCCAGATCGATACTCGTGATGGTAGCTACCTCGGTCGTGTAAGTGAGTAAAGTATGACGTATTCTATCATTGTCCCTGTATACAATCGTCCCGACGAAGTGGACGAACTGTTAGAGAGTCTTACCCATCAAACGGAGAAAGACTTCGAGGTGGTCATCGTCGAGGATGGTTCGCAAAAGCCCTGCAAGGATATTTGCGAACGATACACCGACAAGATGGACATACATTATTACTATAAAGAGAACTCTGGTCCTGGTCAGAGTCGCAACTATGGCGCCGAGCGTGCCAAGGGTGAGTATCTCTTGATACTCGACAGCGACGTGGTCTTGCCAGAGGGCTATCTGAAGGCTGTAAGTGATGAGTTGAGCCGTGAGCCTGCTGATGCGTTCGGTGGTCCCGACAAGGCACACTCATCATTTACAGACACTCAGAAAGCGATTTCTTATTCTATGACTTCTTTCTTTACCACCGGTGGTATCCGTGGCGGAAAGAAGAAGATGGATAAGTTCTATCCTCGTTCATTCAACATGGGCATCCGCAGGGATGTTTATCTCAAGTTGAATGGTTTTTCCAATATGCGCTTCGGTGAGGACATTGATTTCTCCATCCGCATCTTCAAGGCAGGTTGCAAGTGTCGCCTGTTCCCTGAGGCGTGGGTATGGCACAAGCGCCGCACCGATTTCCGCAAGTTCTGGCGACAAGTCTATAACAGCGGCATCGCCCGCATCAATCTCTACAAGAAATATCCCGAGAGCCTCAAGCTCGTGCATCTGCTTCCTATGGTCTTCACCGTGGGAGTCGTCGGCACGCTCCTGTTACTCTTCTTCGGTTTCTTACCTTACATGCTAGGCACCGTCCACATATTCCCTATCTTGGGACATGCGATGGAAGCGCTCGGTTGCATCGGTCTCTTCTTCATCCTCCTTTACACAGTGGCGTTGTTCATCGACAGTGCCAAGGTGAATCATAGCGTGAAGATTGGCTTGCTCAGCATCCGTGCCGCCTTCACCCAACTGATGGGTTATGGTTGCGGATTTCTCTCTGCTTGGTGGAAGAGATGTGTGCTTGGAAAGAGTGAATTCAGCGCATACAACAAGACTTTTTACAAGTAAGCCAAGACCTGTAGAACTAAAAACGTAAAGAGTATGGGTGAGAACAAACTAACCATTGCCAACTGGGCAGAGGAAGACAAGCCTCGTGAGAAACTGGAGCGACTGGGTGCCTCAGCATTATCCAATGCCGAGCTTCTAGGCATACTTATCGGCTCAGGCTCCACAGACGAGAGTGCCGTCGATTTGATGAAGCATATTTTGAGAGATTGCGACAACAACCTCAACACACTCGGCAAGATGTCCATCAAAGACTTGACCCGATACAAAGGCATGGGTCCAGCCAAAGCCATCACCATCCTTGCTGCTTGCGAACTAGGCAAGCGCCGTGCCCTCGACAAAATTGGCACTCGCCCCGACCTAGGCTCATCCCTCGCCATCTACAACTACATGCTCCCCAAGATGCAAGACCTCAGCACCGAGGAGGCTTGGCTATTGATGATGAACCAAAATTTCAAGCTTATCAAGGCTTCCTGCATCTCCAAAGGAGGCATCACCGAGACTGCCACTGATATTCGACTCATCATCAAGGAAGCCGTACTCAACAACGCCACCATCATCGCCTTCTGCCATAATCACCCGAGCAACAGTCCTCTGCCAAGCAAAGCCGACGATGTACTCACCCAAAAGATAGCCAAGGCCTGCGAAATCATGCGTCTTTTCTTCATGGACCACGTCATCATCACCGACGGAGCCTTCTATTCCTATCACGACAAGGGGAAACTATAAAAAGGAGAAGGCATCAGGATACGAAGGTTTCAGAAAATAATAGATCCTATCATAACTAAATAGAATTAGAGTAAATAGTTGTCTAAATATGGTGTATTAGGCAACCGAAATGAAAAAAAGTGGCTTTTCTTTTTGTATTGTCCCCTTTTTACATTATCTTTGTAATCAAAAACAATAAAGCAATGACACAAGAAGAAAAGACTAAGATAGAAGAAAAGATCGTAGATGTGCTCAAGACCGTTTACGACCCTGAGATTCCTGTCAATATTTGGGACCTCGGTATGATTTACAAGATTGATGTGAAGGACGATGGCAACGTAGATCTAGACATGACCTTTACAGCACCATCTTGCCCTGCCGCCGACTTCATCCTGGAAGACGTTCGCACCAAGGTGGATAGCGTGGAAGGTGTAAAATCTGCCAACGTCAACCTCGTGTTCGAGCCAGCTTGGGACCAGAGTATGATGAGCGAAGAGGCCCGTGTAGAACTCGGTTTCGAGTAAGCTATATATTGCCGAATAAAGCGCAAGCATTAGCGCTAAGGACAATGACAAAAGTTGACAGCTTTAACAAATCTAACATAGGGA
This sequence comes from Candidatus Segatella violae, assembly GCA_002440225.1. Lineage (GTDB taxonomy): Bacteria > Bacteroidota > Bacteroidia > Bacteroidales > Bacteroidaceae > Prevotella > Prevotella violae. Next base: position 3,572 of record DJSH01000069.1, on the reverse strand, counting down.
CGCTCCTAGGAGTTTTCCTTCTTTAACTTTCAAACGTTCCGCGTATGAAAAATGTATATTTTCTTTCCGATGCCCACCTGGGTTCACTTGCCATTCCTCATGCAAGGATGCAAGAGCGACGCTTGGTTCGTTTCTTGGACAGCATCAAGAACAAGGCTGCCGCCATCTACCTATTGGGCGACATGTTCGACTTTTGGAACGAATATAAATATGTAGTACCCAAAGG
>DJSH01000069.1:0-3134 GCA_002440225.1 Candidatus Segatella violae | reverse complement strand
TTGAAGGCGATGTTCCACGACCGCACTTGCCAGCGTTTACTCAATGCCATCCATCCTCGTTGGGGGATGGCACTGGGATTGAATTGGGCAAAACATAGCCGTTTGAAGCGTGCCGACGGAAAGGAAGAGCCATATATGGGCGAAAAGAAAGAGTTCTTGGTTCGCTTTGCCAAACAATATATGCAAAGCCACAAGGACATCGACTACTTTATGTTCGGTCATCGCCACATCGAGTTAGACCTCATGCTGAGCAAGAAGACTCGCATGATGATTCTGGGCGACTGGATATGGCAGTTCACCTACGCCGTATTCGATGGCGAACACATGTTCATGGAAGAATATGTGGAAGGCGAAAGCCAACCATAAACAATGATAACGACAAAGGGCAGCCATTTGGTTGCCCTTTGTCGTTATCATTATCGCTGGATACGTCCACCCGAAGAAGTCATGTTATTGATGATTTCCTCTTCTGATACAAGATTTTGGTCACCAGGTATCGTATTCTTGATGGCACTTGCCGATAGAGAGAAGTCCAAGCAATACTGATTCTCATCGCCCCATTTCTGATGTGCATGAATATAAGCGGCGACAAAGGCATCGCCTACACCCATTGGGTCAATAATCGGCTGAATATCGTAGATTCTAGAGGTATAGAGCTTATCCTCCACCGCATCATAGAGCAAGCCACCCAACGTGTGATGACTGCTGGCTATCTGGTTGCGCACTGCCATCACCATCTTCTTACATTTCGGGAAGAACTTGTGCATCTTGCGGAAATAAGCCAAGTAAGCATCCTTGTCTATCACATAGTTTTCATCCAACGCCTCGAAAGGAATATGAGGCACACCACTTGCCACCTCCCACTCGTTCTGGTCGCCAAAAATGATGTCGCTATATTGCATCATTTGGAAAAGCACATCGTGTGGCTCCAAGCCATATCCCCAAAGATTCTTACGATAGTTGATATCGCAAGCGATAGTAAGTCCATCCTTTACGGCTAGCTGGATGGCATCCATGGTAGACTCCATCGCATCTCGGCTGATGGCACAAGTGATACCCGAACAATGGAACACGGCAGCATCAGCCAGCACTTTCTCCCATTTCACCATGCCACGCTTCAAGGTATAGAACGAAGAGTTCTTGCGATCGTAGATGACACGCGAGTTGCGCATCGCCACGGCTTCTTCGAAGTAATAGGTTCCCAAGCGGTCACCACCACGCACCACATGAGAAACATTCAGACCATACTCCCTAAGATGCATCAGCGCCGCCTGCCCCATCTCACCATAAGGCACACGAGTAACATACTCCACATTATCCCCCAAATAAGCCAAGGAGATAGCGGCATTCGCCTCACTACCACCATAATTGCCCTCCATTTGGCGACCTTGGAATAAACGTTGATAACCAGGCTTAGAAATTCTAAGCAATATTTCTCCGAAAGTTACAATCTTTGTTCTCATATCTTATAGATTAAATGGACGTTTCCCCCTTACATTCGAGAAAGTCTCATCTTGTTTTTATGACCTGAAAGAAATAAGGTGAAGACCATATTCACGAGAGTATAGAGTCTTCACCTTATTATATATATACGAATTTGGATTACTTCTTAGTAACCAAGTGCATTGTATCGCGAGCGATAACAATCTCCTCGTCGGTAGGAACTACCACAACCTTTACCTTGCTGTCGTCGGTAGAGATGATAGCCTCCTCGCCGTGAATCTTGTCGTTCACTTCCTTGTTGATCTTGATGCCAAGATACTCCAAGTTCTTGCAAGCCTCCTCACGGAGGTCGGTCTGGTTCTCACCAACACCAGCTGTGAATACGATGGCATCTACACCACCCATGGCTGCTGTGTAAGCACCGATGTACTTCTTGATGCGATACTCATACATGCGGAGAGCCAAGAGAGCCTTCTCGTTGCCCTCGTTGGCAGCCTTTTCTACATCACGCATATCAGAAGAGATACCTGTGATGCCGAGTACACCGCTCTTCTTGTTCAAGAAGTCGGCCATCTCCTGTGGCTTCATGTTCAACTTCTCCATCAAGTAAGTAACGGCAGAAGCGTCGATGTCACCGCAACGAGAGCCCATCATCAAACCAGCCAATGGAGTCAAGCCCATAGAGGTATCGAGTACCTTGCCATTCAATACGGCAGCTACAGAACCACCATTACCAATGTGGCAAGTGATGATCTTAGAGTTGTTATAGTCGAGACCGAGAATCTCACAAACACGCTTAGAAACGTAGCGATGAGATGTTCCGTGGAAGCCATAACGACGTACGTGATACTTCTCGTACAACTCGTAAGGAATGGCATAGAGGTAAGCGTAGTCTGGCATAGTGCTGTGGAATGCGTTGTCGAATACGCAAACCTGAGGAGTGCCTGGCATCAAAGAGTCAACAGCACGGATACCCTTCAAGTGACCCGCGTTGTGAACAGGAGCGAGGTCGCAAAGTTCCTCGATACCATCCTCTACGCTCTTGTCAACGATAACGCTCTCCTTGAACTTATCGCCACCCTGTACGACACGGTGTCCTACAGCGTCGATTTCCTTCAAATCCTTGATGGCACCAATCTCTGGGTCGAGCAAGCACTTGAATACGAAGTTCACGCCTTCCTTGTGGTCAGGCATATCATGCATAATCTGCTTCTTCTCGCCATTAGGCAACTTCACCTTGATGAATGCGTTATCAAGACCGATACGCTCTACACCACCCTGAGCCAAAACTGACTCATCGTCCATATTATATAATTTGTACTTGATAGATGAACTACCACAGTTCAGAACCAATACTTTCATTTCAATGTATAATTTATAATGTATAATTTATAATTTTTGAACGAAGGCTATCAAATTCTTCACTCTTCGTTCTTCACTCTTCACTTACTCAGCCTTCTTTGCATCCTGAGCCTGGCAAGCTGTGATAGCCACCATATAGTAGATGTCGTCAACAGAGCAACCACGAGAGAGGTCGTTCACTGGGCGAGCGATACCCTGGAGGATAGGACCGATGGCGATAGCACCACCCAAGCGCTGAACGAGCTTGTAACCGATGTTACCAACCTCAAGGTTAGGCACTACCAATACGTTTGCCTTACCTGCTACGTCAGAACCCGGAGCCTTCTTGG
>DJSH01000033.1:7931-9815 GCA_002440225.1 Candidatus Segatella violae | reverse complement strand
ATTTTCCTTCATGCGTTGCAGATTGATGGACTTAGGTATCGGTATAATGCCTTGTTGTACAAGCCAACGCAAACAAATCTGTGCCACACTTTTGCCATACATTTCTGCCATGGCAACAAGCGTTTCATTCTGAAGAATCTGACCGTTTCCAAATGGTCCCCATGCTTCAACCGCAATCTTATTGTCCTTGCAGAATTGCACAGTCTGCGCTGAAGTAAAACCAGGATGCACCTCTATTTGGTTAACCATAGGCATGATTTCTGCCATATCCATCAGTGCTTGTAAGTGGTGCGGTAGGAAATTGCAGACGCCAATGGCATGTACGCGACCATCTTTGTAGAGCTTCTCGAAAGCCTTCCAAGTAGAATGGTTTATCTCTTTCCAGTCATTATGCCATTTGCCGACAGCAGGAGTATGGATAAGATAAAGGTCAAGGTATTCCAATCCTAACCGCTTCATGGATGCATCGAAGGCTTTGAGCGTCTTGTCGTAGCCACGATCTGTATTCCACACTTTGGTGCTTACAAACATATTCTGACGCTGTATTGTTCCGTCATTTATGCTTTGTCTTACGGCTTCACCCACATACTCCTCGGTGTTATACACGACGGCTGTATCAATATTGCGGTAACCAGCTTTGATGGCATGCTTTACAACACCGACAAATTCATCTCCATAGCCTGTTGTCCAATCAGTTGGCATGGTACCGTAACCGATAACAGGCATATTGATACCATTCTGTAAAATCATGCTTTCTTGATTTTTTTCGTTCATAATTTAGTCTTTATTGTTGTACTTTATTTGTCTGCTTGGCTGTTGCCCCATATTTTTCTCCCCATTCAAGCATTTTGTCAAAGATGGGTATCAATGTATGGCAAAGTTCCGTTTCCTTGTATTCCACCGTGACTGGCCTTGTATCAGTGACGGTACGTGTGACGAGACCAAACTGCTCCATAGCCTTTAGTTCTTTGGAAAGCATTCGTGTTGTTAGTTTTGGGATGCTGCGCTCTATTTCACGAAATCTCGTATTGCCACACTCGCAAATGGAGCACAATATTTGTACCCTCCATTTCGTGCCTATTACGTCAATTGTGTCTTGCAAAGACTGAAAGTCCAGCTCGCATTTCTTTTCCATAAATGATTCTATTTTGTTATTTGGTTACAAAAGTATATCAAATAATTAAAACTGCAATGAGCCTATAGCTTCTTTTATGTTTTTTTAGTAGTTACGAGCTGAAACATTCAAAAAAGGAAATTCCACTATTCCATCGTTTATAGACAACAAGCTTATTATCGCCTATAAACGATGAAAATACAAAACACCTTGTTCTTTTACTATTTGATAAACTTCAATCTCAACGAGTTGAGCACCACGCTTACACTCGAGCATGCCATCAAGGCACTAGCCCACATTGGGGTAATCTGGAAGTCGATGCCGAAGAGATGCAACGCTCCTGCTGCCAATGGGATGCAAACGATGTTGTAGATGAATGCCCAGAAGAGGTTCTGCCAAATCATGCCCACCGTCTTGCGACTGAGTTTCACGGCATCGGGAATCGTAATCAGGTCGTCGCCCATCAGCGTAACCTGCGCAACATCCATCGCAATGTCAGTGCCCTTGCCTATCGCCATGCTCACATCGGCGAGCGCCAATGCCTGGGTATCATTGATGCCATCACCTATCATCAACACACGCTTGCCCTCGTCCTGCAACTTCTTGACCAAAGCCTGTTTGTCGCCAGGTTTCACCTTGCTCTGATAGTGCTGGATGCCAGCCTTCTCAGCCCAATAACGAGCAGCCTCATCCTTGTCTCCACTCATCATATACACCTCGATGCCCTCCTCTTGCAACTGCATCATCGCCTCTGCGGCATGAGGTTTGAG
>DJSH01000033.1:0-7843 GCA_002440225.1 Candidatus Segatella violae | reverse complement strand
GTAAAGTCCGTGTTCTGGTTCGGAATAGTGAGCGTACCCGTCTTGTCGATGACGAGAGCATTCACCTTGCGGAGATTTTCGAGCGCACTGGCATCCTTGATGAGTATTTGCTTCTGAGCCGCCTTACCGATACCCACCATCAAGGCTGTAGGAGTCGCCAAACCCATTGCGCATGGACAAGCCACTACCAATACGGCAACAGCACTCAATATCGCCTGAGGCAGATAAGCATTGCCACCTATCAACCACCAAGCCAAGAAAGTAATCACAGCGATGGCTGCAACCACCGGCACAAAGACCAACGCAGCCTTATCGACCACTCGCTGTACTGGAGCCTTCGAACCTTGCGCCTCCTGCACCATCTTGATGATATGCGCCAAGGCGGTGTTCTCACCTATCTGCTTGGCTCTCATACGCAACTTGCCTTGGCTCGGAATCGTGCCAGCCAACACCTCGTCGCCTACTCGCTTTGCCGCAGGAGTAGGTTCACCGGTAATCATTGCCTCATCCACGTATGCTGCATCGGCAGTCATAAAGCTCTCTGCCTGAGTCACCACACCATCCACAGGAATTTTCTCCCCGGCACGCACCTCGATGATGTCGCCGTATGATATAGTGGAGATAGGTACTTCCTCCAACTTATAATCATTGAAAGCATTGGATTTGCCATCGGCACATTCGGTTTCCGTCTTCTCCAATTTCTCATTGGTAACCAATCGGGCAGTCTTCGGCTGCAATCCCATCAACTGCTTGATGCTCGCTGCCGTACCATCCTTCGCCTTCTCTTCCAAACATCTGCCTGTCAAGACGAACGTGATGATCATCACCGATGCATCGAAGTAAGTATGCCACTCGATGCCTCTCGGAGTCCAAACGCTATCTCCAAAGAAGGTATTGAAAGTGCTAAATAGGAAGGCGATGAGGGTACTCAAAGCCACAAGCGAATCCATATTTGCCGTGCGATGCCTGAGCTGCTTCCAAGCAGAAACATAAAACTGGCGACCACAGTATATCATATTCGCTAAAGCGAGAATCAAGCATATCTGATTAGCAAAACTACTGGTATGATGCCCCATATCCACGCCATCCGACACATTGTTCGACTCCATGCCGAGCGAAATCCATCCCATCGAGAACGCCATGACGAGGATGGCGAAAAGCCAAGACAGAAGGGTCTTGCGTTTCAAGAGGACAAACTCACGACGGTTGATTTCATCGGCACTTCTATCCTCCTCGATGACGAGGTCATAACCTGCATTGGAAATCTCTCGCTTCATATCTTCGAGCGTAATCTTCTCTGGGTCATAATCGACGAGGGCGGTGCGTCCTGCCAAGGAAACCGTGGCTGACTTGATGCCTTCGAGTGAATTGAGCTTACGCTCTACATTGGCAGAGCACACCGAGCATGCCATGCCTATTACAGGTATTGTTTTCTTCATTATTTATCCTATTTCATTTTTCCAACAATACGTTAAGTGTAGAATTCTTCACTCTTTGTTCTTTACTCTTCACTTAACTACACAACTATCTTGGTTGCAAAAGTACAAAAAATCTTTTGCAACCTATATGCAAATAGGGAAAAATCAAATAATCAGCGTGTTAAGTAATGCCAAATATGCCCTCGGGGGCGAATGCGGAACGTTGATGCTCCAATATCTGGCTTTTTGGATGCTGCATACAACAGGACGAGGCAGCATCATCCAAAGGGATGGTACGATACCCACAAAGATAGGTGCTGCATCGAAGTCAAGCTGCTGAATTGAGAGCGTAGGCGACAACTTCACCTGCTTCACGTCCATACAGTGCTTACGCAACTGCTCGCCGTGCATATCCTTGCAACAATCATAGCTTAGGCATTTCTTCAGACAACAATCCTGCACAGCTCCCACCATCACCTTGTCATAGCGAAGGCAGTGCATGACGGTAGTACCCACGCTCATGTAAACCACCATGAGCGAGAGCATCAGAGCCATCAATATGTTGAGTGAACGTTTCATACCTTATTATATATTATCCTAACATCTGAAAAGAAAGTTTCTTAAGCCCTTCCTTTTCGGCTTGCAAAATTAATTCATTTCTTGCAAATAGCTAACAAGTGAAGCTAATATATAAGATTATTTAAGGATTTCTTAGTTCCCTCTTAACTTTTTACTTAAATGCTCCCGAATCAGAATCCCGATTGTTCAAGCGCTTCTGAATATCTTTCTTCTTGCCCGAGAATAGGTTCCAGCTCACACCGAGGCTTATCATACGATTGTTGTCCTTGATGGTGTGCCACTCCTTGCGAGAAAGCATTGGGTTGTCGATGGTCTCAAACTTGTACTTGGCATCGCAGAAGAGCCAATAGCACAGGGCGGTGATGCGCCATCTGCCCAACTGATAATAAGCTGTGAGTATGCTGCAACTCTCATCCCAACGATTATAAGGTCCCTGAGGAGTCTTTGCCGTGATATTGCCCATATACTCCGCTCCGAAATTGCCCTTTTTGAAACGTATCTGATACTGCAAAGGGATACGCCACTGGTTGTGCTTGCCAATGATTCCACTGCTGGTGGAATATCTCTCGAAAGAGCCATACAGACCGATGTTAAGAATCTCGCTCTTGAAAGGCTTGATATTGATGGCGTAACCCACGCCATACCACCACTGATAATTGGAGTTCTCGTAGGTCTGCACGAGATACTTCTGATCCTGGATGTTGCGCCACTCGTAATAGACGCTCATCGGACTGTCGGTATAGACTCCGAAGAAAGCCAATTGACCCTGTATCCATGAATGATACTGGTTGATTCGCAAGAAAGCACCATACTCATTATTGGAGGTCAAGTTAGGATTTCCCTGCTTCACCACTCCTGGGATGATGATGGTGGTATTCTCGTTGAGGTCGGAAATCGGAGGATAGTTCACACCATTGGAAGTTTGTAACTGGATGGAACCATTCTTGATAGGGTATGTAAGGAGAAGTTTCGGACGGACATACGAGTTCGTCTTCTTGATATCCTCATACTTTTGCTCTCTCCAAACGCCCTCAGCACCAATGCGATAATTGAGTTTTCCCCAAGTATTCTGATACTCGGCATAAACAGTCTGCACATTGAAACGAGAGGAGTTATCGTATGGTTCATAACCAGAGAGGACATTACGGATGGTATAGTCAGACCACTTCATCCAGTTGTTCCAACCTATGTTCAGCTCACCTTTCTTCCATCCCTTGGTATAGTTCACCTCAGTAATGAGCGAATAACTGTTGTTCTTCGACTGCATCTTGTCATCCACCAAGTCGTTCTTGCCATCCTCTGTAGAAAGATTAGATGTTCCTGGAGTATTATCCTCCACTGCCCACTGCTGGTTCAAGTCCTGTTGGTCATTATGATAGAAAGTTCCCACCACATCCACATCGAGCTGTTGCTTATGCGGAAGCGTCTTGCTCAGATACAAGTCAAGCGAAGGGCCGAAGGTATTCGTATAATTATCATTATGTCCCTTTCCGTCTTTCCATTCTGGGTTGTTTTGCGCCTGTATGCTCATATTGCCACGATAGAATGTATGCAGATAGTTAGGCGTTGCCGTTACTTGAAAGGTGATGTCCTCTGGTTTGCTGTAAGCATACTTCAGGTTCATCGTATTGTTGGTGTAACCGAAATGCTTCTTGTAGCTATAGAGGTAATCTGCCAATCTATCGTCCATCATAAACGAATAGTGGTCCTCACCGATGCAGTCGTGATAATTGCGCATCTCGATATTGTAATCCACGAAGAACTGGCTGTAGCCTTTGTTGTACTTGTAATAAGCATTGCCATTCACAAAGCCTGTGGTGAAGGCGGTCTTGGCATCGAAACCCACTGCATAACCCGTATCGAGCGGTTTGGTGATGATGTTCACCAAGATGTCGCAATCGCCATAGCGAGAAGGAGGTGCATCGTAATACTCCACCTTCTTGATTTTGTCGGCGGCTATCGACTTGAGGTCATTGTCGCTCGTCATTGCCACATTGTTGATAAGCACCTTTAGCTTCTTGTTGACGATACTCTTGGTCTTGCCTGTCACAGGGTCGGTGACGATACCCGGAATATTGGCGATGAGGTCTTGCGAATGGCGAGCATTCTTGATTTGCTCCTCATTGAAGGTATAGGTGGCATGGTCGCCGTGATCGGTACGGAGATTTCCCTTCATGATGGCTTGTCTTCGCTCACAAGGTATCACGAAGTCACCATTGGCATTGCTCACACCACCGCAGATGAAGGAGGAATCCTGCGGATTGAGCAACTGGATGTTAGCGAACTCCACTGGCAGGTTGCGATTGTCTATCAAGCGACCTATCAACTTGCGATTGCTCTTGCGGATGCACTCCACGGTTATCAGACTATCGCCCACCGTCATCTGCATCGGATAATAACTGATTACCTTGCGGATGGCATCGGGAATGTTGTTCGTATTGATGCTCTGGGTAACCGTGAAGTCCTCCAACTCATTGTAGATAAAACTAATCTTATAGCGAGCCGAAGCCTTGTCGAGGTCGATGAGGACATCCGACATACTGCGGTCGTGGTAATTGCGAGTGATATGCTGGGCACTCATCGTGGCTACTATGGCACACAGCAAGAATATAGTTGTTATGAATCTTCTCATAATAATAATATGCTTTTACAGAAACAGAATACTACACCTTATTATATATAGGATTATATAGGACTAACTTTTACTTGACAACGAGAGTTTGTCCCACCATTTCGATGTTGACATTTTCGAACTGGTTGAGTTCCTTGACGATGCTCTCGATGCTTGAATGGCTATCCCACTCGTAGTAGAGGCGAAGGTTCTTAGCCTCTGCATTATCAAACTTCACTTGCATATCATAATAAGAGGCGATTTCCGTCATCATCTTGTCGAAAGATACATTCTCGAAAGTCTTGTGGATGGCAGGTTTCTCTGCCTTTACCTGTATCAAGGAATCCTTGACAGCATCTTGCTTCGTTGAGTCCTCAACTACTACTTCCGTATGAGAGCCTTTAGCTATTGGCATCGGCTCTTGACTGCGCTTAATATAAGTATGGATTGCCGCAAAGGCGATGCCCGAAATCAAGACGAAGCCTGCGACCGAAGCTGCTACCTTGCGCCAAGAAGCCCAGCTGCCATTATTCTTGTCAATCTTCTGACCGTTGTTCTTGTCATCGTTCCTTCCATTGAGTTCGTCAGAATGATCATTCTCAAACTTTTCCCACTCCTTGTCAATATCTATCACAGGCGTTTCTTGCTTAACAAGTGCCGAATCCACTTCTTGCATCGTCTGATAGAGCTTTCGACATTCCTCATCCTGCAATAGCACACGAATCTCCTCATCAGAATACGTCTCCTGATGGTCGATCATATCCAATATCTTTTCAAACTTGTCCATAATTTCTTTCCATTAAGGGTTAAATACAATACAACAATTCCATTCCATGAAGGGTTATATTAGATAAAAGTATTATCACCTAAGGGTTAAATTGTTGCTTTATTTTCTTGATGCCTTGCGCCAAATGCTTATACACCGCCACTTCGCTGATACCCAACTCCGTGGCAATCTCCTTGTAAGTCATCTTCTGATGAAACCTAAGTTTGAGCACCTTGCTCGTCTGGGGAGTGAGTTCATCGTCCATATAGGCATGTATCGCCTCCATCTTTCTCTCCTCCTTTTCCATGGCAGCAGCCGCAGATCCCGCAGGAGCGATGCTGGGCGAGGCATCGGCTTTCAACAGATGATGCACTCGGTCTTTCATCTTCTGACGACTCAACAAGTTGAGACATTTGTTGCGCACACAAACCAATAGATAGCTCCCTGTGCTATCGGAACGCAGAGAGTCGTTTTCATCCGACACCTTGCCATCGATGCGAAGACGAATCTTCCCATCGAGCACATCGGCGAAGACATCGCTCACCACATCCTTGCTCGCCGCATCATCCTTCAGGAGTACCCTGGCCAGTTGGTACATCCTGAGATAATGCCGACGGAAGAGCTGTTCTATCGTTTCCTTGTTCATTTGCATTGCTTGTACTTTTTGTTTGATACTGCCTGGAGAGCATCATCGGTGATACCCTTCCGACTTTCATGTTCTGCCTATATTACAATCAGCCTTTCGATTTCCTAACCCTTAGCAGAAAGAAAAATGCAAGTTTTTGATGCAAAGTTATACTTTTTCTTTTACATTCTTCCCCCAAAATCAAAAATAATGGTAAAAATATCCGTAATATGGTTATGCGATGTTTGGAAGAAAAGGCGTATCTTTGCAGAAGGAACTCAGCTTTCCGAAGCATTCGGATACACATTATTATATATAATAGATAACGATATGAAGAAACTATTAATTATTTTGGTAATATTTATGGCAACAATCAATGAATCCATGGCAGCCAATAAGCTGTCAGAACGCCAGTTGCACCTCGCCACCTTGGCAAGTCTCGAAGCCCAAGGCGACCTCGACCGTCTGGCACCAGCCATCAACGAAGCTCTCGATGGCGGAGTAACTATCAATGAAATCAAGGAGGCTTTCTCCCAGCTCTATGCTTACACAGGTTTCCCTCGTTCGCTTAATGCCTTGGGAACCTTATCCAAGGTTCTCGATGCCCACAAGGCTGAGGGCAAGAAGGATGAAGAAGGTAAGGAATGGAAACGTCCGAAGGCTTGGGACGATGCCAAGTTGGCTCTCAAGATGGGTACTGAGACCCAGACTAAGTTGAGCGGCAAGCCATTCAACTATGAATTCTGCCCACAGGATGATTATTACTTGAAGGCTCACCTCTTCGGCGACATCTTTGCTGGCGACCAGCTCTCTGCCAGCGACCGTGAGATTGTAACCGTAGCAGCCTTGGCTTCCATCAAGGGCATCGCCCCACAACTTGCCGCCCATCAAAGGGGTGCAGTCAACATGGGTAACACCCAGGAGCAAGTAGATGAACTGATGAAATACTTGAGCGAGAAAGGACTCTCCCAGTGCGATAATGCTGCCGATGCCACAGCAGGAGCTTGGCCTAAGGGCAATCCGAATACAGCCTATGCCAAGTTCTTCGTAGGCGACAGTCACTTGGCAAGTATCGCCCCCAAGAACTTGAAAGAAGGCGAGAAGACCGTTCTCCCGATGTCTAATGTCACCTTCGAGCCAGGATGCCGCAACAACTGGCACATCCACCATGGTGCTCGCCAGATTCTCATCTGCGTATCGGGCAAGGGATGGTATCAGGAATGGGGCAAGCCTGCCATCGCCCTCAACCCTGGTGATGTCATCGACATCCCAGAGGGAGTGAAGCATTGGCATGGTGCCCAAAAGGATAGTTGGTTCCAGCATATCGCCACCCATGTGGCAGTAGAGAACTCGAAGCCAGGCTCAGAGCCTAACGAATGGCTGGAACCAGTTTCGGACGAGGAATACAACAAGTTGTAAGTTTTCATCTTCCCATAAAATCATACGCTCATCAAAACTACGAAACATCCCCCCTCAAATCCTGCGGAAAAGAGAAAAAGGCTTCTGCCCTACTCCTTTTTCGTAGGATTTTTTGTTTTTCTCCAAAGAAAATTGTATTTTTGCTTAGCTTTTTGCTTTACTCAACTGTATAGATAGTGTATGAAACAGGAAAAGGACATAGAACAGTTATTCCGTCGGCATTACGAGAAGATGTACAATCTGGCCAGATGCATCCTCTCGGATGATGACGAGAGCAAGGATGTGGTGAGCGATGTGTTGGCCAAGATTCTTGCAGACGATGTTGTCCTGATGCCTGGGAGTGAGCAAGGTGACGGTATTCAACCATCTCTCACAGGCATTGGACTGGATTAGGAAACATTTAAAAAAGGAGTAAAGCAATGACA
>DJSH01000020.1 GCA_002440225.1 Candidatus Segatella violae | reverse complement strand
ATGGCTGAGCTCCCTTCGGGTCACCACTCTTCAGCACCTTGTAGTAAATACCGCGAGGCAGAGCCATCACGCCCTCTTCCTTCGCCTTCTCTTTCAGCCAACGCTTGTTGGCCTCCACGTATTCTCTTTTAGCCATAAATTTTAAATTCTTATTGTGTTAATACTTGATTATATAATCACCTATAATTATAACGCTTTTGCCCTTACAGGGCGACATTCTTGCATGCATTTTACCTAGGGCGTTGCCCTAGGCTAGGTGCTTCTGCCCCTTCGGGGCGTATAGATTATCGCGACCATACAGGCTAAAATATAGTGTTTTCAACTATATATATACGAAACTTTTTTCCTCCGAGAATTGCCATATTGCCATAGTGTATGCGTAAACATCTGATTTACAGCATCATGAGGTATATTGCAATTCTCAAAAAACGGCGAGAATTGCCATAGAATTGCCATATATTGCCATAAATTGCTATGATTTTTGCATGAAATTGCCATCATATCGGGATTTTTTAGGGGGTGCATTGAAAAAAAAACACCCAAATGCTGCTCAATACACACCCAAATGCTACGCAAAACTCGTCACAATATAGTGCTAGATAAGTCACTACGCAGAGCCAGATACATCACTACGCAGTACCAGATACGTCCCGACGTAGTGCTAAATGCGTCCCGACGCAGCACCAGATACGTCCCGACGTATTGCCAAGTACGTCCTAATGCATCGTCAAGTGGTTCCGAACACTATCGCAAGTCTTGCGATAGCGACTTCAAAGAGATTTGAGCGCATATTTATTCGGAAAATATTCATAGTACAAATCACATATTACAAAACTGCTGCAAAGATGCAACTTTTTCGTATTTCTTTTCAATATTTATTGAAAAATGAGTAACTTTGCACCCAAATTAACAACGAGAAATGAACAAGACTGCACAACCTATCATCGACATCAAGAATGTGTCGAAAAGATTTGGCGAGAAAGTTGCCCTCCATAACATCAATCTCTATGTTAGAAAGGGCGAATTCATGACCATACTCGGTCCTTCGGGATGCGGTAAAACTACTCTATTGAGACTCTTGGCTGGTTTTGAGACGGCAAGCGAAGGAAACATCACCATCGCCGGCAACGACATCACCAACCTGCCTCCCTATAAACGCAATGTGAACACGGTATTCCAAAAATACGCCTTGTTCCCACACCTCAACGTGTACGACAACATCGCCTTCGGCCTCAAACTCAAGCATACACCGAAGGAGGAGATATTGCCAAAGGTGAAACGTGCGCTGAAGATGGTGAACATGAGCGATTACGAATATCGTGACGTCAACTCGCTCTCGGGTGGACAACAACAGCGTATCGCCATCGCCCGTGCCATCGTCAACGAACCTGAGGTTCTTCTCTTGGACGAGCCTTTGGCTGCCCTCGACCTGAAGATGCGCAAGGACATGCAACTGGAGTTGAAGGAGATGCACGAGCGACTGGGCATCACCTTCGTCTACGTAACCCACGACCAAGAGGAGGCCCTCACCCTGAGCGACACAATCGTGGTGATGAGCGAGGGAGAGATACAGCAGATTGGCACCCCTACCGACATCTACAACGAACCAGCCAACTCGTTTGTCGCCGACTTCATCGGCGAGAGCAACATTCTGAACGGATTGATGGTACACGACTGCCTGGTAGACGTGGCTGGAGCCGAGATTCCATGCGTGGACAAGGGATTCGGCGAAAACCAACAGGTGGACGTCGTCATCCGACCTGAGGACATCGAGGTGAGCACCGACACCCAGAACGCACAGTTTGTGGGCAAGATTACCTCCAGCATCTTCAAGGGCGTACACTATGAGATGCTCGCCGAGAGCGACAAGGGCTATGAGTTCCTCATCCAAAACTACAAGCACTTCGAGGTAGGTCAGACCATCGGCATGAACGTGATACCCGACAATATCCACATCATGAAGAAGGAACGTATTGCCAATGTATTTGTCGCCAGGGTAAAAGATGACGATGTCATCGAATTCCTGGGATGTGAATTCAAGAAACCACTACCAGCTGAACTCAAAAATAAGCAACGTGTCATCGCCACGATTCCATTCGACAAGATTGAGCTCTTCGACAACGAAGACGAGGGAACCTTCACGGGCGACATCAGCTTCATTCTCTACAAGGGCAACCACTATCACCTCACCATCGACACCGACTGGGGAGAGAAGCTCTATGTGGATACCCAGGACGTATGGGACCTAGGCGACCATGTTGCCATCACGATTCCAGCGGACGCTATTGCAATATCAGAAAGCCCATTTGGAGAAATCTAATGATTTCATAAAAAGTAAAACAAGAAATTGAAAAAGTTCATTAAGTTTATATCTTCTCGCCAAAGTTGGTCGATACCATACGCCATCTTTGCTGCGATATTCGTGGTATTGCCGCTGATACTCATCGTGGTGTTCGCATTCACCGATGAGAATGGCTCCATTACCCTCTACAACTTCCAGAAGTTTCTGGCACACCCGGAGGCCATCAACACCTTTGTGTATTCCATCGGCATCGCCTTTCTCAACACCTTGCTCTGCATCCTGTTGGGCTATCCGGCGGCCTATATCCTGACCCAGACCAAGATGAAATATGCCAACACCATCGTGATGCTCTTCATCCTGCCGATGTGGGTCAACATCTTGGTGCGCACCCTCGCCACCGTGGCGCTCTTCGACTTTGCCGACTTTCCGCTCGGCGAGGGAGCCTTGTTGTTTGGTATGGTATACAACTTCATCCCTTTCATGATTTACCCTATCTACAATACCCTCCAGAAGATGGACCGCAGCTACATCGAGGCAGCCGAAGACTTGGGCGCCTCCCCATGGCAGCAGTTCTTCAAGGTAGTATTGCCACTCTCCATGCCGGGCGTGGCGAGCGGCATATTGATGGTGTTCATGCCAACCATCTCGACCTTCGCCATCTCTGAGCTCCTGACGATGAACAACATCAAACTCTTCGGTACCACCATCCAGGAGAACATCAACAACTCGATGTGGAACTATGGTGCGGCGCTCTCGCTCATCATGCTCTTCCTCATCGGCGCATCCACCCTCATCGCCGGTGACGGCAGCAAGCAGGAAGGAGGCGTAAGATGATGCAATCACAAGTAAATAAGGAAATGACATCTAGCGGCATTTTTAGCAAGAATATGTGGAAGAAAGTTTTCTGCCAGGGTTATCTCTGGCTCTTGCTCCTCTTGCTCTACTCCCCTATCATCATCATCGTGATATTCTCGTTTACCGAGGCAAAGGTGATGGGCAACTGGACGGGATTCTCGCTCCAGCTCTACAAGAACCTCTTCGTGGAGGGAACCCACCATTCATTGACAGCGGCACTCATCAACACGATTACCATCGCCCTGATCACCGCCACCGTCTCCACCCTCTTCGGCACGTTGACCGCCATCGGCATCCACAACCTACGCAACCGCAGGGCTCGCCAGGCTATCACCTTCGTCAACAATATCCCGATTCTGAACGGCGACATTATCATCGGTATCTCGCTCTTCCTGCTCTTCATCTCGTTGGGCATCCCACAAGGCTATACCACGGTGGTATTGGCGCACATCACTTTCTGTCTGCCTTACGTCATCCTGAGCGTGATGCCACGACTGAAACAGATGAACCCGAACCTCTACGAGGCGGCACTCGACCTGGGAGCCTCACCGATGCAGGCACTCCGCAAGATTATCATCCCAGAGATATTGCCAGGTATGATTTCAGGCTTCATGCTCGCCGTCACCATGAGTATCGACGATTTCGCCGTCACCATCTTTACCATTGGCAACGAGGGATTGGAGACCCTCTCCACCTTCATCTACGCCGATGCCCGCAAGGGTGGTTTGACACCAGAGCTTCGCCCGCTCTCCACGATTATCTTCGTGCTGGTGCTCGTGATGCTGATTATCATCAACCGTCGTTCCGACAAAAACAAGAAGAAGTAAGATGAAAAAGAAATATTTTGGAATAAAAGGAGTTAAGGAGATGAAAGGAGTTAAGACATTAGCTTTTCTTGCCTTGACAATCCTGCAACTTTTGTCTCTGTCTTCTTGTTACAACAAGGAGAACCGAGAGGAGATATTGAAGGTATACAACTGGGCGGATTACATAGACGAGGACGTGCTCGCCAACTTCCCGAAATGGTACGAGCAGCAGACCGGCAAGAAAATTCGGGTCATCTACCAGACCTTCGACATCAACGAGGTGATGCTCACCAAGATTGAGCGAGGCCATGAGGACTACGATGTGGTTTGTCCTTCGGAATACATCATCGAGCGAATGCTCCGCAAGGACTTGCTCTTGCCCATCGACACCTGTTTCGGCAAGACACCCAACTACATCAAAAACATCTCGTCCTATATCGTAGAGCAGATAGATGCCACCAGCAACCATGGCAGGACAGCCCATCGCTATGCCGTGCCATACATGTGGGGAACGGCAGGCATCCTATATAATAAGGTACACGTGCCTATGAAGGATGCAGAGACCTGGGGCACCCTATGGAACCCAAAGTACAGAGGCAAGCTCCTGATGAAGGATTCCTACCGCGACTCCTACGGCACCGCCCTCATCTGGGCACACCGCAAGGACCTTGCCGACGGCAAGGTGACCGTTCCGCAACTGATGAACGACTACTCGCCACAAGCCATCGCAACCGTGGAGAAATACCTCAAGGCTCTGAAGCCAAACATCGAGGGTTGGGAGGCAGACTTCGGTAAGGAGACCATGACCAAGGGCAAAGCTTGGCTCAACATGACCTGGAGCGGCGATGCCGTCTGGGCTATCGAAGAAGCCTCGAAAGTGGGCGTTGACCTCGGCTACGAAGTTCCTAAGGAAGGCAGCAACGTATGGTTTGACGGATGGGTAATTCCGAAATACTCACGCAACCCGAAGGCAGCCGCCTACTTCATCAACTACCTCTGCCAGGAGGACGTGGCACTCGCCAACATGGAGACCACAGGCTATGTAAGCAGTGTGGCTGGCAAGAAGGTGTTTGAAGAGATGAACGACGAGAAGAAATATCCAGAGGCAGTAAACCTCTCCTATTTCTTTGGAGCGAACAACGAGGAAGCCAAGAGAGCACACCTCAACCCTATCATGTACCCCGACAGTGCGGTGGTGGCAAGATGCGCCATGATACATGATGCCGGCGACCATACCCCGGAGGTATTGGACATGTGGTCGAAGGTGAAGGGCGACAATCTCGGCGGCGGCATCGTCATCTTCCTCTTGGCAGTAGTCTTGGCTCTGACGATATTCGTGGGATACAAGAAATACGAGCATCGCAAGCACAGGATTCTATCGAGAAAACATCGCAGACACTATGTGATAAAAGTGAAATGATAGTTTTTTTGAAGGAAAAGTGAAAAAAGTGAGCGAAAAATTTGGTGGAATGAAATAAAAGCATTACCTTTGCACTCGCTTTTCAAGAGATAAGCTTTGGGTAGTTACCAGAGTGGCCAAATGGGGCAGACTGTAAATCTGCTGGCTATGCCTTCGGTGGTTCGAATCCATCACTACCCACTTTTCCCAAAATAACTCAAAAATTTTAAGAGTCCTGCTTTCGAAAGAGAGCAGGATTTCTTTTTTAGATTGAAAGAGAAGTTATACCAAGCATCACTGCCATTCTCTACAGAATAGGTAGGCTGAGTCTTGGTCAAGTCTATATCAAAACTTTGCGCATGTACATCCACAGCGGAAGCCAGCAGCAATAAACTTGCGAATAGAAAATGATTTGTATTCATATTGATAGTTGTTTTTAGAATTTGGTGCAAAGATACGCATTTTCTCACATAAATTACCTATAATAATTGTCCTATATATTGTTTTTTTTAGAAAAAAAAAGTACCTTTGCAGCAATATTAAGCCTTAACAAAATTTTATCAAAGCAAAATAACAAAGATGAAGAAATACATTTGCCTATTTTTCGCAGCCCTGAGCTTGATGCCTGCGGCTGCAAAGAAACAACCAGCCGTGGTGATTCTCACCGCAGGTCAGTCGAACACCGATGGAAGAGTGATGAACTCAGAACTTCCTACCGAGATCCAGCAGAAGAAATACAAGTACTGCCAATGGAGTTTCGGCTCCAGCTATATGTCGGGCGAAGGTAAGTTTGAGACTTTCTGGCCTCGCATCCTCAACAAGGACACTCCTAACAAATGGGCTTACGATGCCATCGTATATTGGAACGTGGAGAAGAAACTGAAGAAGAACTTCTATGTCATCAAGGAGAGCCTCGGCGGCACTGCCATCGATACCCTCTGCTCCAGCACCAATAAGGAATACTGGAATGCCTCTCCTGAGTATCTCGCCAAGAACACGGCTTCCGACAAGGGTGGCAAGAGCCTCTTGAAAGCCTTCACCGAGAACATCGGGGCTTGCATCGGCAACCAACTGAGTAAATTGCCTGAGGGCTACGACATCAAGTTCATGCTTTGGCACCAAGGTGAGAGCGACCGCCATCAAGCCAAGAACTACTACAAGAACTTGAAGCAGATGATTACCTACATCCGCACCTACCTTGTGGAGAAGACGGGAAACAAGAAGTATGCACAACTACCTATTATAATAGGTGGAATCTCACACAAGAGCAGGCAGTGGAGCCAAGGCGTAGAAGATGCGCAGCACCAGCTTGCCAAGGAAGACCAGAACATCTATGTGGTGGATGTGCCAAACGCCAGTTTGCGTAGCGACGTACTCCACTTCGATGCAGCGGGAGCGCAAGAGTTGGGCAACAAGATGTTCCAACTCATCGAAAAACAAAAGTTGTTGAAATAAGAACGAAAATGGGGGAAGACGTTTCAGCTCCCCCCATTCTCGTTCTTATTCGTTTATTATCGTCAATAGAAAACTAAATCAAATTTTTGCGGTATGGCTACATCGGCAAGCTTCTTGTATGTCCCAAATATAAACTTAAACCTAAAAAATCATATTATTTCTGTTTCTGGTGCAAAGTTAAGCAGACATCCCCGCTCAATCCGTATAAATCAGTACAATTACATGTTTTTTTGTACAAAAAGAACATCTTTGAACATTTTTATGAACTTACTTTGCACTTTTAGTATTATCTTTGCAGAAGATAAGTTATAATATCAAATATGGAACTAAAAGAAACTTATACCGCCAACTCTCATCGATATGATGACAGCGAGGCACTCTACAAGCGATGTGGCAAGAGCGGCATTCTCTTGCCAAAGATTAGTTTGGGTTTCTGGCACAACTTCGGAGGCGTAGACCCTTACGAACGTAGCCGTGCCATCACCCACTATGCCTTCGATCATGGCATCACCCACTTCGACCTGGCCAACAACTACGGTCCTCCTTACGGCAGTGCCGAGGATACTTTTGGCCGCCTGATGGACGATGATTTCCGTCCTTACCGTGACGAGCTCTTCATCTCCACTAAGGCTGGATACGACATGTGGGAAGGTCCTTATGGCAACTGGGGCTCTCGCAAGTATCTCATGGCAAGTCTCGACCAAAGCCTCAAACGTATGCACCTCGACTACGTAGACCTCTTCTACAGTCATCGCTACGATCCCAACACACCTTTGGAAGAGACGCTCCAAGCGATGGTAGACATCGTTCGCTCGGGCAAGGCTCTCTATCTGGGCATCAGTCGCTGGCCTTTGGAGGCGCTCAAGTTTGCCGACGAGTATCTGCGTGAGCGTGACGTTCCATTGCTCATCTATCAAGGCAGGCTCAACCTTTTGGACCGTGCGCCACAAGAGGAAGGCATCACCGACTATTGCGCCGAACATGGCATCGGCTTCATCTCATTCTCGCCATTGGCGCAAGGTCTGCTCACCGACCGCTACCTCAAAGGCATCCCGGCAGACAGCCGCATGGCAAAGGAGCATTTCCTCAAGCATTCGGCCTTGACGCCTGAATTGCTAGAAAAGCTTCAAGACCTCAATGCCACTGCACAAACTAGAAATGAGACATTGGCTGAGATGGCTCTAGCCTGGATTCTCCACCAAAAGGGAGTTACCAGCGTATTGGTTGGTGCCAGCTCAACAACACAACTAGAAAAGAACATGAAATGTGTGCATGCCACACCATTCCTCTTATAACAAAAAATCCCCCTATCTCTTTGTAAAAAGATAGGGGGAACATTATTTATTCTATCGTCCAGTCTTCAATGCTTCTCTGGTCTTCCGAGAAGTTGATACCCACTTTCACAACCTTTCGACCATCTTCAGCAAAAGGTC
>DJSH01000066.1:974-27215 GCA_002440225.1 Candidatus Segatella violae | reverse complement strand
ATGTAGTCGGGGCTTTTTTTGTGTCAGTTTGATAAAGTTTAAATTGTAAACAAGGGCTGAAATGCAACCATTCTGAAGAATAATGGCTTAATAATGAGAGATTTTAGTGATTTTTACATAAAAAATTATTTTATCTCAAAAATTATTTGTAACTTTGCAGCCCGAAACAATATAGTATATATTGAATATGTGTAATATAGATAGTTTTAAGATTGATTTGAAAGCATTACCCCAAGGCATCACAAACTTGGAGTTGAAGCTTGATGATGAATACTTCAAGGCGATCGAAGCTCCTGATGTACAGAGAGGAGAATTGGTGAGCTGTCTGTCCATCAACAGGACTGATGACTTTTTCGAACTCAACTTTCATACTGAAGGAGTGGTACACATACCTTGTGACATCTGTCTCGACGACATGGATCAGCAGATTATGAGCGATGACAGAATTGTTGCAAAATTCGGAGAAGACTACTCAGAAGATGATGACCTCGTGACTGTGGCCGAGAACGAAGGAATACTCGATGTCGCTTGGTTTATCTATGAATTTATAGATCTCAACATTCCCATCAAGCATGTGCATGCACCTGGAAAATGCAACCCTGCTATGATTGAAATGCTCAATCAGCATTCTGCCGCCCGAAGCGGTGAGGAAGAAGAGCAAGCTATAGACCCACGCTGGGCAGCACTCTTAAAATTGAAAAAGTAAAAAAGTAAAATTTAAAACATTAAAAAATTATGGCACATCCTAAAAGAAGACAGTCAAAGACACGTACACTTAAGAGAAGAACTCATGATAAGGCAGTAGCTCCTACATTGGCAGTTTGCCCTAACTGTGGTGCATACTATGTATACCACACTGTTTGCCCTACTTGCGGTTACTATCGTGGTAAGGTTGCAATCGTAAAGGAAGCAGCTGAATAATGGGTAAAATTAATGCTGTAATCACAGGTGTCGGCGGCTATGTGCCAGACTATATCCTCAACAACGAGGAGCTCTCGCGCATGGTAGATACCAACGATGAGTGGATTACCACCCGTGTAGGTATCAAAGAGCGCCGCATCCTTACAGAGGAAGGTCTCGGTACAAGCTACTTGGCCCGCAAGGCTGCCAAGCAGCTTATCCAAAAGACTGGCGTTGATCCAGATACAATCGATGCTCTGATTGTAACAACCACGACACCTGACTACAAATTCCCTTCTACAGCATCTATCGTTCTCGGTAAGCTCGGATTAAAGAATGCTTTCGCATTCGATTTTTCTGCTGCTTGCTGCGGTTTCTTGTTCACTCTTGATGTTGCGGCAAGCATGATTCAGAGTGGAAGATATAAGAAAATCATCGTTATCGGTGCAGATAAGATGTCTTCATTAGTTGACTACACAGACCGCTCTACTTGTGTGCTCTTCGGAGATGGTGCAGGTGCGGTTCTTGTAGAGGCTACAGAAGAGGAAAATGTAGGTGTTCAGAACTCATACCTTCGTACTGACGGACAAGGTTTGCCTTTCCTTCACATGAAGGCGGGTGGTTCTGTTTGCCCTCCTTCACATTTTACAGTAGATCATCGCTTGCATTATCTTTATCAGGAAGGTCGCACTGTGTTCCGTTATGCAGTTACCGACATGAGCAATGACGTGATGAAGATTATGGAGATGAACAATCTTACTGCTGATGATGTGAATTGGGTGGTACCTCACGAGGCCAACCTTCGAATCATCGAGGCTGTTACCAAGCGTGCGGGAATACCTCTCGACAAGGTTGTGGTGAATATCGATCATTATGGTAACACAAGTGCTGCTACAATCCCATTGGCACTATGGGATGCTGAAAGCAAATTGAAGAAGGGTGATAACATCATCTTCACAGCATTTGGTGCAGGATTCGTTCATGGCGCGTCTTTCTATAAGTGGGCTTATGACGGTGCTGCTTTCGGAAAGTAATGAATAGAAAATACTAATTATCTATAATTAAAGGAAACGCATCTTTCTTATCTTGATATAAGCAAGGATGCGTTTCTTTAGCTTAAAATCAAGCACTGGGCTTGAATCTATAAAAAAGTTTCGTTTCATTTTCAATTTCG
Organism: Candidatus Segatella violae; assembly: GCA_002440225.1. GTDB lineage: Bacteria > Bacteroidota > Bacteroidia > Bacteroidales > Bacteroidaceae > Prevotella > Prevotella violae. The sequence goes on along the minus strand of DJSH01000066.1, from coordinate 25,141 downwards.
TAGATATGCATAAGGCAGGTTTCGTAAATATCGTTGGCAACCCGAATGTGGGTAAGAGTACTTTGATGAATCAGTTGGTGGGCGAGCGCATCAGCATCGCTACTTTCAAGGCACAGACCACCCGTCATCGTATCATGGGCATCGTGAATACTGATGATATGCAAATCGTGTTTTCCGATACGCCGGGTGTCTTGAAGCCTAACTACAAGATGCAGGAGATGATGCTTGCCTTCTCGGAGAGTGCTCTGGCTGATGCTGATATCTTGCTCTATGTGACAGATGTGGTGGAGAACCCAGAGAAGAACATGGACTTCCTCGACAAGGTAAAGAAGATGACCATCCCTGTGCTCTTGCTTATCAACAAGATTGATGAAAGCGACCAGAAGAAGCTCGGTGACGTGGTGGAGAAGTGGCATGCACTGCTGCCTAACGCTGAGATTCTTCCTATCTCTGCCAAGAATAAGTTTGGCATCGATATGCTCTTGAAGCGTATCAAGGAATTGTTGCCTGAGTCGCCTGCGTTCTTCGACAAGGACCAGTTGACCGACAAGCCAGCCCGCTTCTTCGTATCGGAGATAATTCGTGAGAAAATTCTGCTCTATTACGACAAGGAGATACCTTACTCGGTGGAGGTGAGAGTGGAGCGATTCAAGGAGGATGACAAGATGATTCACATCAATGCCGTCATCTATGTGGAGCGCGACTCGCAGAAGGGTATCATCATCGGTCACCAGGGCATAGCCTTGAAGAAGGTGAATACCGAGAGCCGCAAGGCTTTGGAAAAGTTCTTCGGTAAAAAGATTTTCCTGGAGACCTTTGTAAAGGTTGACAAGGACTGGCGCAGCTCGCAGAAGGAACTGGATGCCTTCGGATACAACCCTGAATAGAAAAGAGGGGATACTCTCGCCGGTTGGCGAGGGCCGGAGCATGGTCAGCTTCGGCAAATTATTAACTTGGATGCAGAGACCACATCCTAGAACCTCCTCAAGGAAGGAGGGAAATGACTAAGAAAAATATGGCAAATTTAGTAGCAATCGTAGGCCGTCCTAACGTGGGCAAGTCTACTTTATTCAATCGTTTGACCCAGTCTCGTCGCGCTATCGTCAGTGATACCGCAGGTACTACACGCGATCGTCAGTATGGTAAGTGTAGTTGGAACGGCAGAGAATTTTCTGTAGTGGATACTGGTGGTTGGGTCGTAAAATCAGATGACATTTTCGAGGATGCTATCCGTAAGCAGGTGCTCGTGGCAACCGAAGAGGCCGACTTGGTGCTCTTCTTAGTGGACGTGAACACAGGTTTGACTGACTGGGATGAGGACGTGGCGTTGATCCTACGCCGTGCCAAGTTGCCTGTGATCCTGGTTGCCAACAAGGTGGATAACAGCGCTGAGTATTACGAGGCTGCTGAGTTCTATAAGCTGGGCTTGGGCGACCCTCAGTGCATCAGTGCCGCAACAGGTGGTGGAACGGGTGACTTGCTCGACATGATATTGGACAAACTCCAGGACAACCCGGAGGAAACAGTGGAAGAGGATATCCCTCGTTTTGCCGTGGTAGGTCGTCCTAACGCTGGCAAGAGTAGTATCATTAATGCCTTCATCGGAGAGGACCGCAACATCGTGACCGAGATTGCAGGTACTACCCGTGATAGTATTTATACTCGTTACGACAAGTTTGGTTTCGACTTCTATCTTGTGGATACTGCGGGTATCCGTCGTAAAAATAAGGTAAGCGAAGACTTAGAGTTCTATTCTGTGATGCGTTCCATCCGTGCCATTGAAAATAGTGATGTCTGTATTTTGATGCTCGATGCCACCCGTGGTATTGAGACCCAGGACATGAACATCTTCCAGTTGATTCAGAAAAACAACAAGAGTCTGGTAGTGGTAGTGAACAAATGGGACTTGGTGGAGAACAAAGACCAAAAGGTTATCGATACCTTCGAGACCGCCATCCGTAAGCGTATGGCTCCATTCGTGGATTTCCCAATCATCTTCGCCTCTGCACTGACCAAGCAGCGCATCTTCAAGGTGTTGGAGACCGCTAAGCAGGTATACCAGAACCGTAAGGCACATATTGGAACATCCAAGCTCAACGAGGTGATGTTGCCTATCATCGAGGCTTATCCACCACAGAGCATCAAGGGCAAGTACATCAAAATCAAGTACTGTACCCAGTTGCCTAACACCACGATTCCATCGTTCGTGTTCTATGCCAACTTGCCACAGTATGTGAAGGAGAACTATCGCCGATTCTTGGAAAATAAAATTCGTGAGAATTGGTCGCTCCATGGATGTCCAATCAATATCTTCATTCGACAGAAATAATGAAAAAGCTATCTTTTTTCTTTGTACTGCTCATGACTTTGGGACTGGGGGCTTGCAAGAGCGAGGGTCCTGATGCGGGGCAGTTGGCAGCTGAAGCCGCCAAAGGATATTACGACTTGCTGTTGGAAGGCAAATATCGAGAGTTTGTGGCTGGCTATAACCAGCCCAACCGTTTGCCAGATGGTTATCAAGACCAATTGGTGATGAATGCTCAAATGTTTGTAGAGCAACAGCAAGACGAGCATAAGGGCATAGATAAGGTTAACATCCTAAATGCCAAGGCCGACACGGCCCATCATGTGGCGGATGTCTTTCTTCAAATGGTGTATGCTGATAGTTCTAAGGAACAAGTAGTTGTCCCAATGGTGGAAGTAAAAGGCAAATGGAAAATGAGATAGTTGAAATTGAAGAAATAAAAAATGCCAGCATATGCTGGCATTTTTTATTTCTTCAGTTCTTCCATCTCTACTTCCTTGACCTTACGGAAAAGGTCGGAGGCAAAGACTAGGTCATTGAGCTTCTCATTGGTAGAAGTCATCACCTGGTCTTTGTTTCCTTGCCATTCCTTATGGCCTTTATAGATAAAGCAAATATTTTCACCTATTCCCATTACCGAGTTCATGTCATGTGTGTTGATAATGGTCGTCATATTGTAATCTTTGGTAATACCCGACAGAAGCTCGTCTATTACGAGCGAGGTCTTAGGATCTAGTCCTGAGTTGGGCTCATCACAGAATAGATACTTGGGATTCATTACAATGGCACGGGCAATTGCCACACGCTTCTGCATACCTCCAGAGATTTCTCCTGGATATTTTTGTTGAGCCTCAATCAGGTTGACTCGATCTAAGCATTCTTGTGCTCTCTTTACTCGCTCCTTATAGTTCATGCTAGAAAACATATCGAGGGGGAACATAACGTTTTCCAGTACCGACAGAGAGTCGAATAGAGCTGCGCTCTGGAATATCATTCCCATTTCTCGACGCATCTGTACCTTTTCCTTTTTCGACATTTGTATGAAATCCCGATCGTCATAAAGAACTTGCCCGCTGGTTGGATTGAGTAGCCCTACTAGATTTTTCATCAATACAGTCTTACCAGAGCCACTCTGGCCGATAATCAGGTTGGTCTTACCTGTTTCAAATGTAACATTGATGTTGTCGAGAACGGTTTTGTCGCCAAACGACTTTGTAAGATTTCTAACTTCTATCATAGTCTATGAAAGTAATTGAGTAAGGAAAACATCTGAGAAAAGAATCAGTACGCTGGAGCATACCACAGCATCGGTAGACGATTTGCCCACCTCTACAGAACCGCCTTCTACAGTATAGCCGAAATAGGACGACACGCTGGCGATAATGAATGCAAAGAAGAGGCTCTTGATGATACTCATCCAAACAAACCATTGGTTGAACGCATGTTGTAAGCCCAAAGTTAGGTCATCTGGCGGCAGAATGTGTCCGATAAAGGCTGTTCCATATGCTCCTACGATGCCCATTGCCGAGCTAAAGATAACCAAAAATGGCATGATAGTAACCAATCCTAAAATCTTTGGCAAGATGAGATAACACGCAGAGTTTACGCCCATGATGTCCAAAGCGTCAATTTGTTGGGTAACTCGCATAGTACCTAATTCGGAAGCAATATTAGAACCAACCTTTCCTGCAAGAATCAAACACATGATGCTGGAAGAAAACTCTAGCAACATAATTTCACGCGTAGTATAACCTGATACCCATCTAGGCATCCAAGGGCTCTGGATGTTTAGCTTCATCTGAATACAGATGACGGCACCGATGAAGAATGAAATAAGCAAGACGATGCCAATGGAGTTGACACCGAGTTGGGACATTTCCTTCAGATACTGCTTGAGGAACATGCGTAAGCGCTCTGGACGGGAGAATGAGCGCCCCATCAATATGAGATATTTACCGAAGGTGGTAAGCCATTTTTCTATTAACATGCTATTATTTTACTGATTTATGCTGCAAAATTAACCAAAATCCTCTAAAAAACTGCAATATTATGAATAGTTTTTGAATTTATAAGCGATATTTCCTCGATTTTTAGTATTTTTGCAACCAAATTAGCTAATTATGGATGAATTTAACAATATAGAACAACAATCCCAAGAGCAATCTCAAGGCAGTTTGGTGTTGAGAACAGAAGGCTTGGTGAAACGTTATGGCAAGCGAACGGTGGCCAATGGCGTATCTATTAATGTAAGGCAAGGAGAAATTGTGGGTCTACTGGGTCCTAATGGAGCTGGTAAGACTACCTCTTTCTATATGACTACAGGACTCGTTGTGCCTAATGAAGGGCATGTTTTCTTGGGCGATAAGGAAATAACTGATTATCCGGTATATAAACGCGCTCGCGCTGGCATCGGATATTTGCCACAGGAGGCAAGTGTTTTTCGAAAGATGAGTGTAGAAGACAATATACTATCAGTATTGGAAATGACCGGAAAACCACGCAGTTATCAACTTCAGAAATTGGAAAGTCTGATTAACGAATTCCGTCTCAACAAGGTGCGTAAAAACAAAGGTGACCAATTGTCGGGAGGAGAGCGTCGACGTACGGAGATAGCTCGCTGTCTTGCGATTGATCCTAAGTTTATTATGCTAGATGAGCCTTTTGCTGGTGTAGACCCTATTGCAGTGGAAGACATTCAGCACATCGTTTGGCAGTTGAAATATAGAAATATAGGTATTTTGATAACAGACCATAATGTGCAAGAGACTCTAACCATTACAGATCGCGCCTATTTGCTGTTTGAAGGAAAGATACTTTTCCAAGGGAAACCTGAGGAATTGGCTGAAAACAAAATTGTGCGTGAGAAATATCTTAGTAATAGCTTTGTACTCAGAAAGAAGGATTTTCAGCTCATTGATGAGCAGAAAAGAGCCAAGGAAGCTGAGGCAGATGGTTAAAAAAACAAATTTTTCTCTTATATATTAGGTATATTCATTAAATATGCGTAAATTTGCAAACCAAATTGTATGGAAAAATAATTAATAATATAAAAAATAAAACATCAAGATGAAAATTTCATTTGAAAATCCTGACAAGATTAATGGTCTTTTGACCCTCGTTGTCGAAGAGGAGGACTACAAGAATGATGTCGAGAAGACATTGAAAGATTATCGTAAAAAGGCTAATGTTCCAGGTTTCCGTCCTGGTCAAGCTCCAATGGGCATGATTAAGCGCCAGTTCGGTGCATCTGTAAAGATGGAGGCCATCAACAAGATCGTTGGCCAGGAGATTTACAAGTATGTACAGGACAACAACATCCAGATGCTCGGTGAGCCTCTCCCATCAGAGAAGCAGGAGCCAGTAGACGTTGAGAAGGGTACTACTTTCACATTGAAGTTTGACATCGCTGTTGCTCCAGAGTTCAAGGTAACTCTCAATGGCCGTGACAAGGTAGATTACTATAACATTACTGTTGACGATAAGATCCTGGATCAGCAGGTTGATATGTATGCCTCTCGTGCAGGTAGCTATGACAAGGCTGAGACTTATGAGGACAATGACCTCTTGAAGGGTGACTTGCGTGAGCTCGATGAGAATGGTAATACCAAGGAAGGTGGTATCACTGTTGAGGGAGCTATCATTATGCCTAGCTATATTAAGGTAGAAGAGCAAAAGAACCTCTTTAATGGTGCTAAGCTTGGTGATGTTATTACATTCAATCCTAAGAAAGCTTACCCAGAGAATGATACTGAGGTTTCTCAGCTCTTGAAGATAGAGCGTGAGGCTGTGAAGGATTTGGAGTCTGAGTTCAGCTTCCAGATTACAGAGATTCAGCGTTTCAAGAAGCATGAAATCAATGAGGAACTCTTCAAGCAGGTCTTCGGTGAGGATACTGACGTGAAGGACGAGGCTGGTTTCCGTGCCAAGATTGCTGAGGGCTTGAAGGAGCAGTTGGTAAACGATTCTGACTATAAGTTCATTCTTGACGTTCGTGCTCACTGCGAGAAGAAGGTAGGTAAGCTTGAGTATCCTGATGCTCTTCTGAAGCGCATCATGTTGGCTAACAACAAGGATAAGGGCGAGGACTTCGTAGAGAAGAACTACGAGCAGAGCATCAAGGAGTTGACATGGCACCTTATCAAGGAACAGCTCATTAAGGCTCAGAACATCAAGGTAGATGACAACGACATCATGGAGACAGCCAAGGAGGCCGCTCGTGCACAGTTTGCTCAGTATGGTATGAGCAACATCCCTGATGAGTACATTGACAATTATGCCAAGGAAATCATCAAGAAGGGTGATGCTACAGATGCGCTTGTTGATCGTTCTATCGACCGTAAGTTGGCTGCAACGCTCAAGACTGTTGTTAAGCTCAATGAGAAGGAGATTTCTGTAGAAGATTTCAATAAGATGATGCAGGAATAATATTTTTTTTGAAAAAAACTTCAAATAATTACGAGGTTATCGACTTTTTTTATTATCTTTGTTCCACCGAACGAGTAATAGAGGTCGATAACCTCTTTTTTCGTCTTTATTTTTGATAGAAAAAACTATAGATATGAATGATTTTAGAAAGTATGCTACTAAGCATCTCGGAATGAGTGGAATGGTGCTTGACGATGTCATCAAGTCGCAGGCTCAGTATTTAAATCCATATATATTGGAGGAGCGTCAGTTGAACGTTACTCAGATGGATGTGTTCTCACGTTTGATGATGGACCGTATTATCTTCCTGGGAACGGAAATTGATGATTATACAGCCAATACATTGCAGGCACAGTTGCTCTATTTGGATTCTGTCGATAGCGGTAAGGATATTTCTATTTATCTCAATAGCCCTGGCGGAAGCGTAACTGCAGGCCTTGGTATTTATGATACCATGCAGTTTATTTCAAGTGATGTTGCTACCATTTGTACCGGTATGGCTGCATCTATGGCTGCTGTGTTGTTGGTTTCAGGTCAGGAAGGGAAGCGTTCAGCTCTGCCTCATAGTCGTGTGATGATTCACCAGCCATTGGGCGGTTGTCAGGGACAAGCGTCAGACATAGAGATTGAGGCGAAGGAAATTCAAAAATTCAAGAAAGAGTTGTACACCATTATTTCTGAGCATTCTCATACTCCATACGAAAAAGTATGGAAGGATAGTGATCGTAACTATTGGATGACAGCAGAGGAAGCTAAGGAGTATGGTATGATTGATACAGTGTTGACACGAAAGTAAAGGGAAATTATGCCAAAGAAAGTTTGTAGCTTCTGTGGAAGAAGTGAAACGGAAGTAAAATTGTTGATAACAGGAATCAACGGATTCATTTGTGAGGATTGTGCTAAGCAAGCCTACGAGATTGTTGAGTCTACTGGTGTTTTGCAGTCTAAGCAAAACGGGGATGGTAAGTTTGCCATTCGTGAAGTTCCGAAGCCGATGGAGATTAAAAAGTATCTAGATGAGTATATCATCGGGCAGGATCAGGCTAAGCGAAATCTAGCTGTTGCCGTGTACAATCATTATAAGCGCTTGCAACAGCCAAAGGATAATGATGGTGTTGAAATCGAAAAAAGCAATATTATCATGGTTGGTAGTACGGGTACTGGCAAAACTTTGCTGGCTCGTACCATTGCTAAGATGCTAGATGTTCCTTTCACTATTGTTGATGCCACGGTGTTTACCGAGGCTGGATACGTAGGTGAGGATGTGGAAAGCATTTTGTCTCGTTTGCTGCAAGTGGCAGACTATAATGTGGAAGCTGCGGAGAGAGGCATAGTCTTCATCGATGAGATTGATAAAATAGCAAGAAAAAGTGATAATCCTTCCATTACTCGCGATGTGAGTGGAGAGGGAGTACAGCAAGGATTGTTGAAACTTTTGGAAGGTACCATGGTTAATGTTCCGCCAAAAGGAGGAAGAAAGCATCCTGACCAGGATTATATTCATGTGGATACCAAGAACATCTTGTTTATCTGTGGCGGTGCGTTTGACGGCATTGAAAGAAAAATTGCTCAACGCATGAATACGCATGTCGTTGGCTATAATTCTGTGCAAAATGTTGCCAAGATAGATAAGAAAGACTTGATGAAGTATATCCTTCCACAAGACTTGAAGTCTTTTGGCTTGATACCTGAGATTATCGGGCGTTTGCCAGTTCTTACCTATTTGAATCCTTTGGATCGTGAGGCTTTGAGGAGAATTTTGGTTGAGCCAAAGAATTCTATCATCAAGCAGTACCAAAAGTTGTTTGAGATGGATGGTATCCAACTAACTTTTGATGAGGACGCTCTCGATTACATTGTAGATAAGGCTGTAGAGTATAAACTTGGCGCTCGTGGACTTCGTTCTATTGTGGAGGCCGTCATGATGGACGCTATGTTCGAGGAACCTTCCAAGAATGTTGTCTCGTTTGTCGTGTCTCTTGACTACGCCAAGAGACAGTTGGATAAGTCGCATCTTGGAAAGTTGGAAGAAACTGCATAAATCAGTTGGGTTTAGCCCAACTGGTTTCTAATTACCATTAAGACATATATAATATAATAATAGGTGGATATGACAGAACAGGTTGATCTAACAAGGCAGTTAAAGCATTATTTTGGCTTTGATTCTTTTAAGGGTGATCAAGAGACCATCATCAAAAATCTGATGAGTGGTAATGACACTTTTGTGTTGATGCCTACTGGCGGAGGTAAAAGTTTGTGTTATCAGTTGCCTTCGCTTATCATGGATGGTACGGCTATCGTTATCTCTCCATTGATAGCCTTGATGAAGAACCAGGTGGATGTTATCAATGGGTTGAGCGAGAGTGATGGGGTGGCTCATTACTTGAATTCTTCTCTCAATAAATCTGCCATAGAAAAGGTAAAAAGTGACATCTTGAATGGTAAGACGAAGTTGCTGTATGTGGCTCCGGAGTCTTTGACTAAAGAGGACAATGTGGAATTCCTCAAGTCTATAAAAATTTCTTTTTATGCCGTAGATGAGGCACATTGTATTTCCGAATGGGGACATGACTTCCGTCCGGAATATCGTCGTATCCGTCCTATTATCAATGAGATTGGTGTAGCTCCGGTGATAGCTCTTACTGCCACAGCAACCGATAAAGTACGTACTGATATTAAAAAAAATTTAGGAATAGTCGATGCCAAGGAATTTAAAAGTTCTTTTAATCGTCCAAATTTGTATTATGAAGTGCGAGCGAAGAACAAAGATGTAGATCGTCAAATCATCATGTTCATTCGTCAACATCAGGGGAAAAGTGGCATCATCTATTGTCTTTCGCGTAAGAAAGTCGAGGAATTGGCAGAGGTATTGAAAGCTAATGATATAAAGGCTGCACCTTATCATGCAGGCTTGGATTCAGCAACACGTTCCCAAACTCAGGACGATTTCTTGATGGAGCGTATCGATGTCATTGTGGCAACTATCGCTTTTGGTATGGGTATAGACAAGCCAGACGTTAGATTTGTCATTCACTATGACATCCCAAAGAGCTTGGAAGGCTATTACCAAGAGACTGGACGAGCTGGTCGAGATGGTGGTGAAGGTATTTGCATCGCCTTCTATGCTCGTAAGGATTTAAAGAAACTCGAAAAGTTTATGGAGAACAAGCCTGTGGCAGAACAAGACATAGGACGTCAACTCTTGCAGGAAACAGCTGCTTATGCAGAGTCTTCTGTATGTCGTAGGAAAATGTTGCTCCATTATTTCGGTGAAGATTATCTGGAGGAAAATTGCCATAATTGTGATAACTGCCTGCATCCTACAGAGAAAATTGAGGCAAAGGATTGTCTTATTGTTGTCTTGGAGGCGGTAGCGGCAGTGAAGGAGAATTTCCGTCAGGAATATATCATTGACTTTGTCAAAGGTCGTGCTACAGATGACATCGTGTCTCATAAGCATGATGAATTGGAGGAGTTTGGTGCAGGTGAAGATATGGATGCCAAACTTTGGAATCCGGTGATTCGCCAAGCTTTGATTGCTGGATATTTGAAGAAAGATGTGGAGAACTATGGCTTATTGAAACTGACGGCTGCAGGAAGGCGTTTCTTACAAGCACCACAGTCTTTCATGATAGTTGCAGACAAAGAATTTCAAGATGATTTCGGAGAAGGAAATACGCACGAGGGAAATGGCGGTGCTTTAGATCCTGTACTCTATGCTATGCTGAAAGATCTGAGAAAGAGTGTTTCTCGAAAACACAAGCTGCCTCCTTATGTTATATTTCAGGATGTTTCTTTGGAACAGATGGCGACCATGTATCCTATCGATTTGCAAGAGCTGCAAAATATTCAAGGTGTGGGAGCTGGGAAAGCCAAGAGATATGGCAAGGAGTTCTGTCAGCTTATAAATAAGTATTGTGAGGACAATATGATAGAGCGGCCAGAGGAGTTGCGAGTTAGAACCGTTGCCAAGAAATCTATGCTCAAAGTTTATATCATCCAGAGCATAGACCGACAGATAGACTTGGATGACTTGGCGGAGGCGAAGGGCTTGGATTTTTCAGAGTTGCTCGATGAGATAGAGGCTATCGTGTACAGTGGCACTAAATTAAATATCGACTATTTCATAGACGAAGTTGTGGACGACGACCATGTAGATGACATCTATGACTACTTCATGGAGAGCGAAACAGACGATTTGGGCACTGCGCAAGATGAATTAGGAGAAGACTACAGTGAAGACGAGATAAGGCTCGTTAGAATCAAGTTTTTGTCCGAACAAGCCAACTAATCGCGTTAAATAGCATTAATATGATGAGATTTTCGTGAAAAGCGATGCTTATCTGAAATATTATTGCTAAATTTGCACGCAATAAATTTTTAAAGGTTACAATATGTCATCATTTGTTGCAGATAAAATTGTAATGGACGGACTCACTTACGATGACGTCCTTCTTATCCCTGCTTATTCAGAGGTACTGCCTAAAGAGGTAGAGTTGAAAACCAAGTTCTCTCGTAACATCGAGTTGAATGTTCCATTCGTAACAGCTGCGATGGACACCGTTACTGAGGCTTCAATGGCGATAGCTATCGCTCGTGAAGGTGGTATTGGTGTTATTCACAAGAACATGACTATAGAAGAGCAAGCTCGTCAGGTCGCTATTGTGAAGCGTGCTGAGAATGGTATGATTTATGATCCAGTTACTATCCGCCGCGGTAGTACGGTCCAGGATGCACTTGATATGATGCACGATTATCATATCGGTGGTATTCCTGTGGTAGATGATGAGAATCACTTGGTTGGTATTGTCACCAATCGTGACCTCCGTTTTGAACGTCGCTTAGACAAGAAGATTGATGAGGTAATGACTTCTGAAAATCTTGTTACAACTCATCAGCAAACAGATCTTACTGCAGCCGCTCAGATTTTGCAGGAAAACAAAATCGAGAAGCTTCCTGTTGTTGATAACGAGAATCACTTGGTAGGCTTGATTACTTACAAGGACATTACAAAGGCAAAGGACAAGCCTATGGCTTGTAAAGATTCTAAAGGACGTTTACGCGTTGCGGCAGGTGTAGGTGTAACTGTTGATACTTTGGAACGCGCCAAGGCTTTGGTGGACGCTGGTGCTGACGCTATTGTCATTGATACAGCTCACGGTCACTCTAAGGGTGTGGTAGAGAAGCTCAAGGAGGTGAAGGCTGCTTTCCCTAACGTAGATATTGTTGTGGGTAATGTGGCTACTGGCGAGGCTGCCAAGTACTTGGTGGAGAATGGCGCTGACGGCGTGAAGGTAGGTATAGGCCCTGGCTCAATTTGTACAACGCGTGTGGTTGCAGGTGTTGGTGTCCCTCAGTTGAGTGCAGTTTATGATGTGTATTCTGCATTGAAGGGAACTGATGTGCCATTGATTGCTGATGGTGGTCTTCGCTATTCTGGTGATGTAGTCAAAGCTTTGGCAGCTGGAGGTAGCTGTGTCATGATTGGCTCTTTGGTTGCTGGTACAGAGGAGAGCCCTGGTGATACTATCATCTTCAATGGTCGTAAGTTTAAGAGTTACCGTGGAATGGGATCTTTGGAGGCTATGGAACAGAAAAATGGTTCTAAGGACCGCTATTTCCAGAGTGATACAAAAGATATCAAGAAGTTGGTTCCTGAGGGAATTGCTGGTCGTGTACCATACAAGGGAACCGTACAGGAAGTTATTTATCAACTTATTGGTGGTTTGCGCTCTGGTATGGGCTATTGTGGAGCACGTACTATCGAGAATCTGCATAATGCAAAGTTTACTCGTATCACAAATGCAGGTGTCTTGGAGAGTCATCCACATGACATCACTATTACAAGTGAGGCGCCAAACTATAGCCGCCCAGAATAGTATTTGCAAGTAGAGAATGAAATTTTTTGCACATTTGGCAGCAATGCTCCTTTCGGGGAGCATTGCTTTTGCTCAAACTTCTCCGACGGTCATGATTATTAATGGGAAAAACGTGAGCTTGACGGAGTTTGAGACCTCATATCATAAGAATAAATCGGTTGATGGCATTGACAGAGTCTCTGTTGGTGCTTTTGCTGATTTGTTTGTTGATTACAAGCTGAAGGTGCAGGCTGCGCTGGATGCCCATCTAGACACACTGAACTCCTATAAGTTGGCGGTTGAGTGTTATGAAGGGCAACATAAAACTTCCACCGACGAAAGTTCGCCCCGTGTTGAGAACGAGACGAAGAACGCTTTTATGGAGAGCAAGCGAAGTATTGATGATAATGGAGAAGTAGTGAAGACTGCTCAAATCTTGTTGAGATTAGGGCAAAAGGAACCTTACGAGAAACAAAGGATTGCTCAAAATAGAATAGATTCCATCTATGCAGCTTTGCTACGTGGAGCAGATTTTGCGGATTTGGCTCGTAAATGCTCTGATGACAGGTGCTCTGCTGTTCTGGGTGGATGTCTGCCTTGGTTGGCAAAAGGACAAACCGTCAAGGCTTTTGAGGATGTCGCCTTTTCTTTAAAAAAGGGAGAGGTAAGTAGGCCTTTTCTTTCTGAGTTTGGCTATCATATAGTGAAATTGTTAGATTGCCAAAAACAAAGTCCTTATGATTCATTGAAAGATGAAATCTATAAGTTTGTTGATGCTCAGAATTTGAGGAAAAATATTGTGAAGGAAAAAGTGGTAATTGCACCATCGGTGGTGGATTCTGTTGCTTATAATTGCAGGCAGCAGACAGAAATGCCGCAAGATGTAAAGGAGGCCCTTTTGGTGAATGAAATCTATAAAAGGGAAGTATGGACAAAAGCTGTCGGCGAAGAAAAAGGCGTGATGGCTTATTTTGCCAAGAACAAAAAGAAATACAAGGGAGTTTTGACTCTTTTGAAAAAACGTGATGGCAAGAAAAAAGTCGGTTTGCAGGATGTAATTGACATAGTCGTCGCAGATTATCAAGACCTATTGGAAAAGCAATGGGTAACAGAATTAAGAAAAAAATACAAAGTTGTGGTTTTTCCGAAAGTATTGGCCACAATGAATATAAATTAATATAAAAGACAAATACATGAATACTGGATATAAAATGACAATGGCGTTTATCGCTCTATTGATGATTGTGGGGATAAGTGCTAGTGCCACGAAGGCAGGACGAAGCTCCTTGGCAAGGGAGGCAGACTCCATTGCGGTTGACGAGAAGGCTTCTGCTGATTCCCCAAAAATTGATGAGGGAAGCGTGGTAGATGAAGTGATATGGGTAGTAGGTGACGAGGCCATTTTGAAATCCGATGTAGAGGTTACTCGTTTGCAGGCTGAGGCTGAGGGCATCAAGTACTCTGGCGACCCAGATTGCTCCATACCAGAGCAGATCGCAGTTCAGAAATTGTTCCTTCATCAAGCAGCCATTGATAGTATAGAGGTATCTGAGTCTGAGGTGATGCAAGGTATAGACCAGCAAATCAATTATTGGGTGTCTATGATAGGCTCACGTGAAAAGTTGGAGGAATATCGTAAGCAGAGTATTACCCAGATGCGTCAACAGATGCATGATGATTTTAAGAATAAACAGCTTATCGATAAAATGAAGCAAGAGTTGGTGAAGGATATCAAAGTCTCACCGGCTCAGGTACGCAAGTATTTCAATAATCTTCCAACCGACAGTATTCCTTTTGTACCGACTGAAGTGGAAGTTGAGATTCTTACCATGCAGCCTCGTATTCCGATGGAGGAAATCAATCGTGTAAAGAATGAATTGCGTGATTTTACCGACCGTGTAAACAAGGGCGAGACTTCATTCGCAACCTTGGCTCGACTCTATTCTGAGGATCCGGGCTCTGCTCGTATGGGTGGTGAGATGGACTATGTAGGTCGTGGAATGCTTGATCCTGCTTTTGCCAATGTGGCTTTCAACTTGACAGACCCAAAGAAAATCTCTAAGATTGTTGAGTCGGAATTTGGTTATCACATTATTCAACTTATTGATAAGCGTGGTGACAAAATCAAGTGTCGTCACATCTTGTTGAAACCAAGAGTTTCTCAAGATGCCATAGATAAGTCGATAGGTCGTCTCGACTCGATAGGAAATGACATTCGTGCCAAGAAATTTACTTTTGAGGCTGCTGTTGAGGCCCTGTCTGATGATAAGGACACTCGTAATAATCGTGGTTTGATGGTCAACACAGCTCAGGCAGAAAGTCGTACATCTAAGTTTGCAATGAAGGATTTGCCAACAGAGGTAGCCCGTGTTGTGGATACCATGAAGGTTGGTGAAATATCGGCTCCTTTCACGATGGTCAACTCTAAGGGCAAAACTACTTGTGCTTTGGTGAAACTCGTAAGTAGAGTGGAAGGCCACAGAGCTACAATCACTGAAGATTTCCAAGTGATGAAAGATGTGGTGATGGCAAAGGAACGAGAGAAAACTTTGCATGACTGGGTAGTCGATAAGATAAAGCATACGTATGTTCGCATGAACGATCGCTATAAGAATTGCAAGTTCGAATATCAAGGTTGGATTAAATGATAAACAATAGCGAATATAATAAGAAAAACGGGCATAGAATCATTTCAATATTGATTCTATGCCTATTTGGGTTTTGCTTGGTTCAGGCAATGCAAGCTCCTAGACGCCATTCAAAGAAGCGTCCACAGGGGGAACGTGTATATTTGTTGCATGCCGATGAGCTGCGTTATGATATGTTCGGCAAGAATCCTGATGCCCAAATCTTGAAGGGAAAAGTTTCTTTCCTTCATCAGGGCAGTCACCTTACTTGCGATAGCGCTTATTTCTACCAAGGCTCTAACTCTGTCAAGGCATTCGGTCATGTGCATTACCGTCAGGGAGATACTTTGACCCTTACTTGCGATCGTGCCGAATATGATGGGCAAATGCAGATGATGAGGGCGCGTAAGAATGTTGTGCTTCATCATCGTCGTCAGGTTTTACGTACTGATAGCTTGGATTTCGACCGTCTATACAATATGGCCAATTTCTTTGATGGGGGTACTTTGGTTGATGGTAAAGACAAGTTGGTTGCAGATTGGGGTGAGTATCATACAGAGACAAGAGAGGCTAAGTTTGTTTATAATGTTAAACTGCGTAGTGGCAAAGATGTCGTAACAACTGATACCTTATATTATGATGTACGTAAGTCGAAGGCACACATGGTGGGACCTTCGAGAATCCTCTCGGGTGGCAGTGTGGTCAAGACCGAGAATGGATATTACGACACGAAGACAGACAAGGCTCAACTCTATGGTCGTTCTACCGTTGTGGATAAGGACAAAACCTTGACGGGAGATACTCTGTATTATAGTAAAAATGGTGAGAGTACGGGATACGGCAATGTGGTGTATGTGGATAAGAAAAACAAAAATTCGCTTACCTGCAACTATTTGCGCTATAATGAGAAAACAGGCAAAGGATTTGCAACTCGCAATCCTGTTGCAATAGACTATTCCCAAAAGGATACACTCTGGATGCATTCTGACACGATGCGCATTTATACCTTTAACATCAATACCGACTCAGTGTATAGAAAGGTGCATGCTTATCCTAAGGTGCGTGCTTATCGCTTGGACATGCAGGCGGTGTGCGATTCTTTGGTGTTCAATTCCAAGGATTCTTGTATGACGATGTATAAGGATCCTATTGTGTGGAATGGAAACCGACAACTGTTGGGAGAGAAAATCTTGGTCTATATGAACGACTCTACGGTACGTTTTGCTCATGTCATAGGTCAAGCTTTGTCTATAGAGCAAATGCCAGATAGTGTTCATTATAATCAGATTACCTCTAGTGAGATGAAAGCCTACTTCGAACATGGAGAGGTGAAAACTGCAGAGTCTATAGGCAATGTGCAGACCATTTATTATATGACGGACGATAAAGACAGTTCGTTGGTCGGATTGAACTATCTTGAAACAGACACCATGCGAATGTATATGGGGCCTGGGCGAAAGATGGAAAAGATTTGGACCAATAAGTTTACCAGTACGATGTATCCGATGACACAAATTCCACCTTCTAAGTACAAACTTAATAATTTTGCATGGTTTGAGGATCTTCGTCCAAAAGATAAAAATGACATCTTTGTTTGGAGAGGTAAGGCAAAGGGTACGGAACTGAAGAACATCAAGCGTCATGAGGCTCCGCTCCAGAAGATAACTAATTGATATTTTTGTTAAAAGATACAGATGAGTGATATTATTCAACTTTTACCCGATTCGGTGGCCAATCAGATAGCAGCTGGTGAGGTGATACAGCGTCCAGCCTCTGTTATAAAGGAATTGGTAGAAAATGCCGTGGACGCTGGTGCCAAGAATATCCATGTCACGGTGACGGATGCTGGGCGCACCAACATACAGGTGATAGATGATGGCAAAGGCATGTCGGAAACTGACGCTCGTTTGGCTTTCGAGCGTCATTCTACCTCCAAAATACGTAAGGCCGACGACCTTTTCGCACTTCATACGATGGGCTTCCGTGGTGAAGCACTTGCTTCTATCGCCTCTGTAGCTCAGGTGGAGCTCAAGTCGCGGCAGAATACGGATGAAATAGGGACGCTGATTTATATCTCTGGTTCTAAAATTGAAAGACAGGAGCCTTGTTCTTGTCCGGTAGGTAGTATCTTTTCCGTTAGCAATATATTTTATAATGTACCCGCGCGAAGAAAATTCTTGAAGTCTAATTCTACCGAGTTGAACAATATTCTCGCAGCCTTTGAGCGTATCGCTTTGGTAAATCCTCAAATCACCTTTAGCTTGCACAGTAATGGGACTGAAGTGTTCAATCTGCGAGCTGCAAATTTACGCCAGCGTATATTAGATGTTTTTGGCAAGAGATTTAATCAAGAATTGCTTCCTGTAAACGTTGATACCACAATGTGCAAAGTGTCAGGCTTTGTGGGCAAGCCTGAATCGGCAAGAAAGAAAGGCGTGCATCAGTTCTTCTTTGTCAATGGTCGCTATATGAAACATCCTTATTTCAATAAGGCTGTGATGACTGCATACGATCGATTGGTGCCACAGGGCGAGCAGGTGCCCTATTTCTTGTATTTTGAGGTAGACCCTAAGGATATAGATGTAAACATCCATCCTACCAAGACTGAAATCAAGTTTGAGAACGACCAAGCGATTTGGCAAATTCTCTCTGCGGCAGTCAAGGAATCTATTGGCATGTTCAACGATGTGCCGACCATAGACTTTGATACAGAGGACAAACCCGATATTCCGGTCTACAACCCTGATGTCGCTCCGGGGGCTACCGCGCCTAAGATTCGTTTGAATCCAGGTTATAATCCTTTTAAGGCAAGTTCTTCTGTTCCTTCTTCTGCCAATTTCTCCTCATCGAATGTCAAACCACAGGTGGATGAAAACTGGGAACTGCTTTACGAGGGATTGAAGGATCAATCGCAAGAACAGGATCAAGAGCTGTCGATGAATCTCTTTGATGAGGAACCGGCGCAGGAGAATACTCCCGACAGTATGATAGCAGAAAAATCTCCTGCCCATTATCAATATAAGGGTAAATACATCATGACAGCAGTAAAGTCTGGTTTGATGATCATCGACCAGCATCGTGCCCATGTGCGTATTTTGTTCGAACAATATCTTCGCCAACTGAGCGAAAGGACCTTCCATTCCCAGAAAGTGCTCTTCCCGGAGGTCGTTCAGTTCCCCATGTCAGAGAAAGTGATTTTTGAGAAGATACTTCCTGAGATGGATTATATGGGCTTCGAACTGGAAGACTTGGGGGGAGGTAGCTACGCTGTCAATTCTGTTCCTGCTGGTTTGGAAGGCGTAAACCCGGTGAAGCTAGTTCAGGATATGGTGGCTAGTGCATTGGACAAGGGTGTGTCTGCTTTAGATGAGATCAATCGTGAACTAGCCTTGAGTCTGGCACGTCATGCGGCTATTCCCCATGGTCAGGTGTTGAGCAATGAGGAGATGGAGGCTTTGGTGAATGGACTCTTCGCCTGCGAAAATGTTAATTACACTCCCGATGGCAAATCGGTGCTTTGCATCCTTCGCCAGCAGGAAATAGAGCATCTTTTAGGCTAAATTATGCCTTATGACGGGTGAAAACGGGTAAATATCCCTAATTTTTCAAGAAAATTAAACAAAAAGTGCTATTTTTTCGTGAAAATGAAGGCTAATTAAAAAATAAGTATTAACTTTGCCCCCAAATATTAAAAGGTATATATAAATTTGATTGTTAAATTATAAAGTTATGAAAAAGTTATTAGCAGTGCTGGCTTTGGCTAGTATTTCATTGAGCGGTTTCGCTCAGGATGCAAACACTACTGAGAAGTATAGTGTTGCAACAAATTCTTTCTGGAGCAATTGGTTTGTTCAGGCAAACGTTGCAGGTTCTGCATTCTGGGGCAACCAGGAGGTTGGCAACAATTTCTCTAAGAGCCCATTTAAGGGTTTCCGCAACAACCTTGGTTTCTCTTTAGCTGTAGGTAAGTGGTTTACTCCAGGTCTCGGTCTCCGTACAAAGTTCAATGGTATTTGGGGCCGCTCAGTTGTTTCTGAGGATAAGTCAACAAATGCTGACAAGTATTGGACATTGAACGAGCAGGTATTGTTCAACGTTAGCAATATGTTGTGTGGTTACAACGAGGCACGTGTTTGGGACTGCATCCCTTACGCTAGCGTAGGTTTGAACCGTAACATGACAGCTAATACTTATGCTCCAGTTTTGGGCGTAGGTTTGTTGAACGAGTTCAAGATCAACAACAAGTGGGCTGTCAACCTCGACATCAACTATGGTTTGAGCACAGCTGACTATGATGGTCAGACAGCATTGTTGAATGGTGCTAAGCCACACGATTCTCACTCATTCAAGGGCTTGATCGCTAACCATGACCGTGTATTGAACGTTGAGGTCGGTGTTACTTACAACCTTGGCAAGGCTACATGGAACAAGGTTCCAGATGTTGACGCTATCAACGCTCTCCATCAGTCAGAGCTCGACGCTCTCAACGCTAAGTTGAATGATGCAAACGCAGAGAACGATCGTTTGAAGAACCTCTTGAACAACCAGAAGCAGGTTGAGACTAACGCATCTGCAGCAGCTCAGTATGTAAATACTCCAGTTTCTGTATTCTTCAACATCGGCAAGTCTAACGTAGCTTCTAAGAAGGATCTTGTAAACGTACAGGCTCTTGCTAAGTATGCTAAGGACAACAACGCTAAGTTGGTTGTTAATGGTTATGCTGATAGTGCTACAGGTTCTGCAGCTGTTAACCAGAAGATATCTCAGGCTCGTGCAGAGCAGGTTGCTAACGAACTCGTTAAGATGGGTGTAGCTAAGGACAACATCACAGTTAAGGCTAACGGTGGTGTTAAGGACTTGACTCCAGATTCTTACAACCGTCGTGCAACTGTTCAGGTTGCTGAGTAATTTGGTTTCTTTTAAGAAATGTAAAGTTTGACAAATGTTGGGGCATCCTTCCTTGTGGAGGATGCCTTTTTTGTTTTAAAGGGCACTTTTTGAAGGTGAATGCACTCTTTTTCTGGGTAAAAACATAGAAAAATGCACTTTTTTAAAGAAAAAACGAAAAAAGTTGCAGAAAAATTTGGTGGAGTCGAAAATTGTTTGTACCTTTGCAACCGCTTACGAAAAGTAAGGGCGCTTAGCTCAGCTGGTTTAGAGCATCTGCCTTACAAGCAGAGGGTCGGCGGTTCGAATCCGTCAGCGCCCACAGGGGTGTTCCCTGTGATTCACTTATGTGGTTGCAGGGATTTTTTTAAGGGCGTTTAGCTCAGTTGGTTTAGAGCATCTGCCTTACAAGCAGAGGGTCGGCGGTTCGAATCCGTCAACGCCCACTAGAAAAGGTCTTTCAACGAAGGTTGGAAGACCTTTTTCGTGTCTTTTAAGTATATTTATCATTATTTTCTCTCGTATTTCATGATAATTCATTAATTTTGCACCCTATATATAATACGTATTGTTATGAATTTAGATTTATTGACAGCCATATCACCTATTGATGGTCGTTATAGGGGAAAGACAGAGCAACTCGCCAACTATTTTTCAGAGTATGCTCTCATTCGTTATCGTGTACGCGTAGAGATTGAGTATTTCATTACTTTATGCGAGTTGCCATTGCCACAGTTGGCTTCTTTCGATAGTTCGTTGTTCGAACGCTTGCGCGACATTTATCGTAATTTCGACGAGAATGAAGCACAGCGTGTGAAGGACATCGAGAAAGTTACCAACCATGACGTGAAGGCCGTGGAGTATTTCATCAAGGAAGAGTTTGACAAGATTGGTGGCTTGGATGCCTACAAAGAGTTTATCCATTTCGGTTTGACTTCTCAGGACATCAACAACACCAGTGTGCCACTTTCAGTAAAAGAGGCTCTTCACGATGTCTTCTATCCACAGGTAGAGGAACTCATTGCTCAGTTGCAGACATACGCCGACGAGTGGAAAGACGTTCCGATGCTGGCAAAGACTCATGGTCAACCAGCTTCTCCTACACGTCTTGGCAAAGAGATTATGGTTTACGTATACCGTCTCACCGAACAGCTCAATTCTTTGAAGGCTTGCAAGGTGACAGCTAAGTTTGGCGGTGCTACAGGAAATTACAATGCTCATCATGTGGCTTATCCACAGTACGACTGGAAGGCTTTCGGCAATAAGTTTGTGAGCGAAAAGTTGGGCTTGGAGCGTGAGCAGTACACCACACAGATTAGCAACTATGACTATCTTGGTGCTATCTTTGACGCCATCCGTCGTATCAACACCATCATCATCGATTTGGACCGTGACTTCTGGATGTATATCTCTATGGATTATTTCAAGCAGAAGATCAAGGCTGGCGAGGTCGGTTCCAGTGCCATGCCACATAAGGTTAATCCTATCGACTACGAAAACAGTGAGGGCAACCTTGGCATAGCCAATGCCATCTTGCAATTCTTGGCGCAGAAACTTCCTGTGAGCCGTTTGCAGCGTGACTTGACCGACAGTACCGTCCTCCGCAACATCGGTGTGCCTCTCGGTCATAGCGTCATAGCCATCCAAAGCACATTGAAGGGCTTGCGCAAACTTATCCTCCATGAGGAAAAATTACAGGAAGACTTGAACAATACATGGGCAGTTGTGGCTGAGGCTATCCAGACCATCTTGCGCCGTGAGGCTTATCCTCATCCATACGAGGCTTTGAAGGCTCTCACCCGTACCAATCACCACATGACCGAGGAAACCATCCACGAGTTTATCCAGGGATTGAATGTGAGCGACAGCGTGAAGGCTGAGTTGATGGCCATCACACCAAGCAACTATACAGGTATTTAAAGTAATATATTAAGATAATAAAATTTATTAACCCAGCCGTGAGGCTATTTAAGTATTAAAAGAAAATGGATTCAGAATTCGAAAACAAACCTCAAGATCAGTCGTCTGAGAATGAGAAAACCCGAGAGGGCTTCACCCCAACAGGCGGTTATCAGAAGAACTATCGACCAGTAGGTCGTTCTCAGCGTCCACGTATTAATTCACATCGCACTTATAATAGTAGCGACAGAAGTGGTAATGCAAGTGCCAACAGCGAAGGCGGTTTCCGTCCAGAAGGATTTGGAGCTGGCTTGCAAAGCACAGGTAGCGAGCGCCCACAGCGTAGCGGATACCAGGGCCGTGGTGGATACCAGGGGCGTGGTGGCTATCAGGGTGCCAACCGCAATGGCTATCAGTCTCGCCCACAGGGTGGCTATCGTCCTCGTTTCAACAATAATAATGACGAGGAGGGAGGATTCCAGTCTCGTCAGCAAGGTGGTGGCTATCAGTCTCGTCCACAGGGAGGCTACAATAGCAACCGTAGTGGTGGTTATGGCCGTCCTCAGCAGGGTGGCTACAATAGCAACCGTGGTGGTGGCTATGGTCGTCCTCAGCAGGGTGGCTACAATAGCAACCGTGGCGGCTACAGCAACAACCGTGGTGGTGGCTATGGCAACCATGGTGGTTATGGCAACAGCCGTGGTGGCTATCAAGGTGGCAACCGTGGCGGTGGTTTCCGTCAGCACACCCCAGGCTACGATCCAAATGCAAAGTATAGCTTGAAGAAGCGTATAGAATATAAGGAGGAGAATGTAGATCCAAACGAGCCATTGCGTTTGAACAAGTTCCTCGCCAACGCTGGTGTTTGCTCTCGCCGTGAGGCCGATGAGTTCATCCAGGCTGGTGTGGTAACTGTTAATGGCGAGGTGGTTACCGAGTTGGGTACCAAGATTCTTCGTTCCGACGAGGTGAAGTTCCACGATACTCCTGTAACCTTGGAGAAGAAGGTGTATGTTTTGCTCAATAAGCCAAAGGATTACGTTACTACAAGCGATGATCCTCAGCAGCGCAAGACAGTGATGGACTTGGTAAAGGACGTTTGTCCTGAGCGCATCTATCCTGTAGGTCGTCTCGACCGCAACACCACTGGTGTGCTTCTCTTGACCAACGATGGTGATTTGGCTAGTAAGTTGACTCACCCTAAGTTCTTGAAGAAGAAAGTATATCATGTACACCTCGACAAGAATGTGACAGCTCACGACTTGGAGCAGATACGCAACGGTATCGAGTTGGAGGATGGTGAGATCAAGGCAGATGCTGTCGAGTATGCTGATGATCATGACAAGTCACAGGTTGGTATCGAGATTCACAGCGGCAAGAACCGTATCGTTCGTCGTATCTTCGAGAGCCTCGGCTATCGTGTAACCAAGTTGGATCGTGTTCAGTTTGCAGGTCTTACCAAGAAGAACCTTCGTCGTGGTGACTGGCGCTTCCTCACAGAGAAGGAAGTTGACATGCTCCGCATGGGCGCTTTCGAATAAGGATAATATGATATAATAAAGAAAGGAGACTATCAATTTAGTCTCCTTTTTAACCTATTAAGAACAATGGAAAAATTGAAAAGAACTAAAGTCGTTGATGCGCTCAAGAGCACAGCATACGGCTCAATCGTGAATGTCAAGGGATGGGTGCGTACCCATCGTAGTAGCAAAGCAGTCGATTTTATCGCTCTTAACGATGGTTCTACTATTAATAATATTCAGATAGTAGTCGACCCATCGAAGGTCGACGCCAATCAGCTCGCTCAGATTACAACCGGTGCCTGCATCAGTGCTACGGGTACTTTGGTGGAGAGCCAGGGTAAAGGTCAAAATGTAGAGATCCAGTGCGACAGCATCGAAATCTATGGCCTTTGCGGCAACGACTATCCTATGCAGAAGAAGGGACAGAGCTTCGAGTACATGCGTAAGTATGCTCACCTCCGTCTCCGCACCAATACCTTTGGTGCAGTGATGCGCATCCGTCACAACATGGCGATGGCCATCCATACATATTTCCATGAGCATGGATACTTCTACTTCAATACTCCTCTTATCACAGCCAGCGACTGCGAGGGCGCAGGTCAGATGTTCCAGGTAACTACCAAGAACCTCTACAACCTCAAGA
>DJSH01000066.1:0-829 GCA_002440225.1 Candidatus Segatella violae | reverse complement strand
AGTAACACTCCTCGCCACTTGGCTGAGTTCTGGATGGTAGAGCCAGAGGTTGCTTTCTTGGATATGGACGGATTGATGGAGTTGGAGGAAGACTTCATCAAGTATTGTATCCGTTGGGCTTTGGACAATTGCAAGGACGACCTTGAGTTCTTGAACAAGATGATCGACAAGGGTCTTATCGCCCGTCTTCAGAGCGTACTCGACTCAGAGTTCGTACACCTTCCATACACAGAGGGTATCCGCATCCTTCAGGAGGCTATCGCCAAGGGCAAGAAGTTTGAGTTCCCATGCGAGTGGGGCGACGACTTGGCTTCAGAGCACGAGCGCTTCTTGGTAGAGGAGCACTTCAAGAAGCCAGTCATCATGACCAACTATCCTAAGGCTATCAAGGCATTCTATATGAAGATAGACGAGGAGGAGAGTGGATTCGGTGGCAAGAGCGGTCAGACTGTTCAGGGTACCGATGTGTTGTTCCCACAGATTGGTGAGATCATCGGTGGTTCTGTTCGTGAGGAGAGCTACGACAAGTTGATGAACGAGATTGAGGAGCGTCACATTCCAATGAAGGATATGACTTGGTATCTCGACACCCGCAAGTATGGCTCATGTCCACACGCAGGTTTCGGTCTCGGTTTCGAGCGTTTGATACTCTTCGTAACAGGTATGCAGAACATCCGCGACGTGATTCCATTCCCACGTACACCAAAGAACGCAGAGTTCTAGTCGTTGTATTCGACAATAGAATCTAAATAGTAAAAGCGAGGCATCTACCTACTAAGGATGCCTCGCTTTTTGTTTTCGCAATACATTTGGTGTTTTCGCAGCTTGT
>DJSH01000059.1:21819-24667 GCA_002440225.1 Candidatus Segatella violae | reverse complement strand
CAAGTGTATTCACATAAGAACCAGCTACGTATTCAGCAGCAGGAGTCACCTTGTCATCATCATCGTCGCTGCTGCAAGAGCTGAATGCTACACACATACCTACCAAAGCCAACATCATGGCCAACATTGTCTTAAACTTTTTCATTTTCTTTTATTTTACTTTTAGTTACTTAATTATTATTTTTTCTATTATTTTTCTTTCTTTTTTTTTGTCGTCTCAGGATGATGTATCCAGAGAGGAGTATCAGCGAGATGAGCAAGCCCGACAGGAACACGAAGAGGTCGGAGATAGGACCGAGGAACGGCGAATAGCAACGACCTACGTGCAGTTCGAGTGCCACATTCCAGAGAGACATCTTGGTAGAGGACAAAAGCGAAGGCGTCTCAATGGGGACAGTTTCAGTTACCTCACTACCCTGCTTCTGCATCTGCGCACCCTTGGAATAGTCGAAGACGATAGGCTTTCCACCTATAAAATCGGTAGAATATCCCGTCACCACAGAATTGGAGAGAGGACGCATCGACTTCCGTTCACTTGGCTTGCCAGTGAAGTAGTCCACCACCTTGCCCGTCTGTGGATTCCAACGATACATGCCGCTGAAAGAACCTACCAGCCATTCATCCTGCGATGCAGCACGAAGCGAATCGGATGCAGAATTGAAATCGGCGTATCGCTCGAAGACATTGATGCCCATCGGACTAATGCCCGGTGCCTTGTCCTTATCGAAGAACACCGGAGCGTTCTTGAAAAACTCATCCACCTTGACGAATCCGTCTGATGTAGAGATCAGCCAACAGCCTTCTGCCGCATCCCAGCGAATGGCTCTCAACTTGTCCTTCCACACATTGCCATCCTCCACCTTCTGCTCGGTCTGTACCAACACGAGCGGAATCATAAACGGCGGGCGGAGGCACATGCCCGAAACAGCGAGCCACAAGGTCAAGACGATGGTGAAATAGCCCAGGCGATTGTGCCAACGCTGGTTCCATACCATCTGCTTGCCCATCTTCCTCATCACCTCCTTGGCGCCCTTTCGCTTCTGGCGACGGATGCCGTAAGGAAGGATGAAGAGGATGATGCCTGTGATGGAGAGGATGATGAGCACGAGGGCTACGGCATCCACCACCAACTTGCCTGGCAAGCCGAAGAACTCGCCGCTGTGCAACTTCCACACGGTGCGAAAGAGCGTGGTCTTGGGCGTATAGTTCTTAGGAGCCAAGAGGGTTATTTTTACGTCGCGACGTAATTTTTCTTGCATCCCGATGTAAGAATCACTACGTCCCGACGCAAGAAACACTGCGTCGCGAGACAAAATCACCACCTTCGAGCTGTCCTTGTTCAGGGCGATGTCTGTGATTCGGGTGTCATTGTCTGCGAGCGGAATCTTCTCCCACTGCTTGCCGCCCCAACGATAAACGTCATACTGCGTAGCCATCCAAATGTTGCCATCCTTGGTTATCACGATATTACGCACGTTGCGGTTGTCGGCTCCATCGGGCAGTCCGGCATTGTATTCGGTCCATTGCTTAGCCTGATGGTCGGTGAGCCACACGCCAGCACATCCATACGCCAGCACCGAGTCGCCTCCGATGGAGAGCGAGCCACGGATGATGCCGTTGTTGAAATTCTTGATGTGATAGCTCGATGGCAACAGACTCCTGCTCACCTCGCAACTTCTAAAGAGCGAGCGATGGTTCAGGATGATGCCCGACACACAGAACACCAGCATGAAGACCGCCAGTACCAGTCCCACCCAACGGTGATATTTCTTCCAAGTAAAAATCTTCTTCATCTATAAAGCTATAGGATTCTTAACTCTATTCGTTCTTTACTTTACTTTTCGTTCTTTACTCTTCACTTACTTATCCTCTGGAACATAGATAATCTCGCCATTGTCGAGCTGGTAGGCGATACCTACCTTCTTCCCCTTGTTGCCCGACTTCTTGCTTTGGTCCTCGGAAGGGGTATAGCGATTTATCTTCTGTCCGTCCTTGGTAATGATTTCCATGTTCTCCTTGCCTGGGTTCTTCACCATCGTGAAATCATCCTTGCTGAACATTTCCGTCATATTATAGCGTGAAACGAGAGCCACCATCAAGGCCAAGGCAAATACCATCGCCACATCGAAGAGGTTGCTCACCACGCTCATTGGGTCGTCGTCCTCGCCATCATGCGAGAGACGACTTCTACGTCTTTGTCTCATACTCTATACCTTATTATATATATAGATAGTTTTGTTTTACTTCGCCTCGTCGATGAGGTCTGCCATAAACTCCAGGTTGCTCATGTCCTCGGTGTACCAGCGATTCTTGGTCTGTTTGGTCACGAAACCAATGGCTGCAGAGAACAAGCCCACTACGGTTGTGGCGAAAGCCACCTGCATATTGTAAGCCATCGAAGCGATGTCGCCCGTAGAAAGCCCCACCAAGGCTGGACCCATCGGAATCAAAGTACCCATCAATCCGAGCATCGGTCCCATCTTCAAGAGGGTGGATGGCAGGGAGAGGTCCTTATCGACGAACTGCGCATACTGGTCGAGGATACGGTTCACCTGTGCCTTGCTCTGACGATTCTCCACCAGTTTCTTCATATAAGATACGATGACTGCCTGCTTGTTCTTTGGCAATCGCTCGCTGAGCGAGTCGATGTTTTCGAGAGATAGACCATTCATCTGCTCACGAATCTCGGCTCCCGTCTTACGCTTCACGAGATACTGTCCGAAGAAACCTCCCAGGAGCAACAAAGCTCTGAGGAAGAAGAAAATCAATAAAACAATCACAGGAACCAGCATGCCTGTGGAAATCCAAAACAATACGTCTGATATGTAATTCATTTTTTTTAATGTTG